>NZ_JBIJAW010000270.1:0-4511 GCF_044345575.1 Gemmatimonas sp. | reverse complement strand
TCCGGCCCCCACGGCTCCCAACCGTCGCTCCCACCGCCATCCCACGATCACGAGCGTGAGACCGACGGCGGCGTATCCCAGGTCGAGGCCGGTATTCAACCACAGAATATTGAGGAGCTTCTGCGTCCCGGCGAAATCACGCATGGCCAGGCCGCGCCATGCCCACAGCGCGATGAGGGCGTTCACCGCGCCCCACGCCCCGGTCTGAATGGCGAAATGCTTCAACAGCGGCGCTTCGAGGCGGCGCACGGTCAGCACCGCGAGCAGCACGGTGCCGGCCAGCATGCTGATCACGGCCCACACGCCCAGCCGCAGGAGATGTCCCTGCTCGTACGTCAACAGCGTATCTGCCCACATACCGCGGAGACTAGCCAGCCGCACGCGTGCCGGCCAGCGGCACGTCATCGGCCCAAAGGACCACGGCGCGAATCCGGCGCCCGGACTCGTCCGCGTATCGCACCGCGCGCGACACCCAGGCCAGCGGCGTGACCCCGAGTCGCGCGCACAGCACGAGGTCCGCACGGGCCGGCACCACCGGGGCCGTGGGGACATCCGTCACGAACACCACGAAATCGTAGTGGCACAGCAGCGAATCGAGCGGATCGGAGGCCGCCGTATCATCCCCAGGATGTCGGTGCGCATCGTAACGTGCGCGCCGCGGCAGTACGAGATCGACGCTCGCATCGCGGCCCAGCGGCATGCGTCGCGTGGCATCCCATTGGTCGTTCCACGGAGCGTTGGAATGTCGACGGCGACCGAGATCGTCCGGCGTCAGGAGCGCCGAAACCGGCAGCAGGGGCACCACAGCGCCCGCGCGCACGGCGGCGTCCACCAGCACCGTGGCGCGCCACTCGCGCGCGGCGACCGATGCGAGGTTCAGCCCCACGGCCCCGGCAAGGACCGGACGATCGGCCAGCACCTGCACGAGAGGCGCCATGTCGCCGATGTTCGAAAGCCTCAGGTGCAACAGCGGCCACGCATGGGCGGTTGGGGTGAGCACGGCGGCCTGTGCCTCTCCGCGGCGCGCACGCCCCCCGGGCTGCCCACCACGCCGCTTCCCGTGAGCGGAGTCATGCACGATCACGCGCGAACGTGTGAGGGCCTCGAGCTCACGCGCGTCCCCCACCGTGGGTGTCCGGATTTCTTTCCACACCGAACCGGCAAAGCCAATGGCAGCACCGAGGACGAGCGATGCGAGCAGCATCGCGACCGGCGGAATGTTCACCTGCATGCGGTCGCGCAGGGCGGCCTTCGCGCGATCCCGCTCGGCGTTGACACGCTGCGCCTCGGCGATAAGCGCATCCAGTCGCGCGACGGAATCGGCGGCGGTACGCACCGCCTCGTCGAGCAGGGAATCTGCCGGCGGTGCCGGCGCGAGCGGCAGCGACCCGGCTTGCACGCGCAGTGAGCGTTCGGCCAGCGCCACGAGTACGCCCCCCTGTGCGGTGAGTCGCGCCGTCATGTCCGCGTAGCGCGCATCCGGGCCGCTTCGCGCGGCATAGGCGTCGCGCTCCCGATGCAGCGCCTCGAGGGAATCGCGCAGTCGATTCACCGTGGCACGCACGGTGGTATCACGCTGGAGGGCAGGCGCACTGGCCAGAGACCGAAAGCTCTCGATCAGCGGGGATTGCCGCGCGCGTACGATGTGGTTGGTGAGATCGCCCAGCGCCGAATCCGTGTCCGCCATCGCGGGCCGGGCCGCGGTACGCTGCGCATCGGCGAGCGCATGTAGCGCATCGGCCTGCCGTCGGTGGGTGCGCAGCATGATGGTATCGCGCGCGGGCGGCAGCGCGGCAATGGCGCTGGTGAGCTGCCGGTCGGCCTGGCGCGGGAGCAACACGAATGTGAGGAGCGCGGCGACCATCACGATCGCGCCGATTCCGGCAATCAGCAGTCCGTGCCGCGCCGCATTACGGGTCCGGGCGGCGAGCCATCGAGCGCGCGGGGAATTCATGTGCCAGAAACGAACACGGGGGCCGGCGCATCGCGCCAGCCCCCGGTCCTGCACATCACATCAAGAAGCCGAAGCTTACTTGATGGTGATCTTGCCCTTCATGTTCATGGCGAGGTGCGGCGTGCAATGGAAATCGTACGTGCCAGCCGGGACGCCGGCGAACGAGACGGTGTACTCTTCGTTCGCGTTGAGGAGCATCTTGCCCGAGAGCTCACCAGCCTGCTCCGGCATGTTCGCCGTGAGGGCCGTCTTCGCTTCCGGCGAGAGCGCGGCGGGGTCGAACGCCACGTTGTGCGGGCCGCCCGAAACCATCACGAACTTGATGCCGTCGCCAGCCGCGATCGTGAGTTCCGCGGGCTCGAAACGGTAGCCCTGGCCGTCGCCGACCATGTTGATCGTGTGCGTCGTGCCCGTGATCGGGGCCATCGCGCCAGCCGCCGGAGCCGCCGGAGCCGCCGCAGCCGCCGTGTCAGCAGCCGGAGCCGCCGCCGAATCCGTCGCCGCCTTGTCACCACCGCCGCACGCGCCAAGCAGGATCGCCGCGCCGGTCACCACCGCAAAGCCGAGAAACCGCATGTTTGTAGGCCTCCAGAGCCTATAATCGGAAATTTCCTTTCGCCCAGACCGCAAATCGGTCTGTGTCCGCAGGGCCCTGCGGACTTTGTGAACTTATTCACAAGAGGGGGCCGCGCCAAGCCCCCAACGGGGAAATCGACTCTTGACTCCCCCTCCGGGCGCCGCTAGCCTCCTTGAGCTATGCACGCCATCAGCTTCGCCCACCATCATGCGCATCACGGCCACGGCCCGACGGGTCGGGGCGCTTTGTGCGTGATGGGGTAAGCGAGCACAGCCCCCGACACCACAGCGACCTGCGGCCCGTCCCCTCCGGACGGGCCTTTTTTGTTGCCCGCCGGTTCAACATTCGGCATTCCAAAATCCAGAAGTCCCATGCTACGTATCGCACTGCCCAATAAAGGACGCCTCAGCGAAGACACTCGTGAGCTGTTCAACGACGCCGGCCTCGAGGTCCGCTCCTCCGGGGAGCGCGCCCTCACCGCATCGCTCGGCGGTGAGTTCGAAGCCATCTTCGTGCGCGCTCAGGACATCCCTGAGTTCGTCGCCGACGGGGCCGCCGACGTGGGGGTCACCGGATGGGACCTCGTGAACGAGTCCGGGCGCCCCCTCGCCTCCCACCTCGACCTCGGCTTCGGCAAGTGCCGCCTCGTCGTGGCCGCCCGCGAGGATTCGGGGATCCGCCAGCTCAGCGACATGGCCGCGAGCCCCCAGCGCATCCGCGTGGCTACCGTGTTTCCCAACATCACCCGCCGGTTCTTCGAGCAGGCCGGCGTGCCGGCCGACGTGGTGCCGGTAAGCGGAGCGGCTGAGATCGCCCCACACCTCGGGATCGCGGACGTGGTGGTGGATCTCACCTCCACCGGGAGCACCCTCCGGGTGAACGGCCTGCGCGAAATCGACACGGTGCTCCGCTCGAGTGCCCACCTCATCACCGCCGAGGGGGGCCCGCGCAACGGCGACCCCGATCGCAAGCAGGAGCTCGACGATCTCGTGGTGGCGCTCGCCAGCGTCATCCGCGCGCGCAGCCAGCGCTACCTCATGGCCAACGTGCCGCGCACCGCGCTCGCCCAGGTGCGCGAGGTGCTGCCGGGACTCAACGGCCCCACGGTCATCGAGATCGCCGAGTCGAGCCAGTACGTGGCGGTACACGCCGTCGTGAGCGCCGCCACCATTTATCGCACCATCTCGCAGCTGCGCGCGCTGGGCGGTGAAGGCATCCTCGTCACGCGTATCGAGAGGCTCGTGCCGTGAGCTCGCCGGTTTCGCTGCGGGCGTTCGGTGCGCTGTCGTCACTCGACGCATCCACTCGCCGCGCCATCGTCGACCGGTCGTCCACCACCGACGGCACCGTGCGCGAGCGCACCGCGGCGCTGATCGCGCAGGTGCGCGAACGCGGTGACGAGGCGCTGTTCCAGTTCGCCCTCGACTTCGATCGCGTGACGCTCACCGCGCTCGAGGTGCCACGGAGTGCGTGGGATGCGGCGCTGGCGTCGCTCGACCCTGCCCTGCGTGCGTCACTCGAACGCGCCGCGAAGAACATCGCCGCGGTGCACGCGGCGTTCCGTCCCGTTGAGACCGTCTGCTCGCCCGAACCCGGCATCACGGTGGGGCGTCGCCCCGATCCGCTGCAGCGCGTGGGCATCTACGCACCCGGGGGTCGCGCGGCGTATCCGAGTTCGCTCTTCATGGGTGCCATTCCGGCGCGGGTGGCCGGCGTGCAGGAAGTGATCGTCTGCTCACCACCGGGCCCCGACGGCATGCCGTCGCCGGTGGTGCTCGCCGCCGCCGCGCTCGCCAACGTGGACCGCGTGTTCGCCCTCGGCGGCGCCGGCGCCATCGCTGCGATGGCGCTTGGTACGGCAAGCGTGCCACGCGTGGATCGCATCATGGGCCCCGGCAATGCCTACGTGGCCGAGGCCAAGTTGCAACTCGTGAACAGCGTGGCCATCGATTCGCCCGCCGGCCCGAGCGAACTGCTCGT
>NZ_JBIJAW010000269.1:0-4527 GCF_044345575.1 Gemmatimonas sp. | reverse complement strand
GCGCGTCGGCCAACGTGAGCGGCGATGTGGCGTATGTGAGCGCCGGTGGCGATGCGAGCTTCGCGTCGTTCCCGTTCACGCTCATCGCGTCGGGGGCCGTCGCGAAGATCGATCTGCGTGCCCGTCGTGTTCAGCTCACCCGCCCGATGCCGACGGGCACCTACGGCGCCGGCACCAAGCTGGGGCTCGACGGTTTCTTGTATGTCACGGTGTCGGAGAACCTGAGCACCTTCACGAGCCGCATCCTCAAGGTGCGTGCCGATGACCTGTCGTTCGTCTCCAACGGCTCCACCGCATGGCTCGATCTCAAGAATGCCAGCGGTGCGTCGGTGTCGTGCGGCAGCGGACAGGCCGACCAGCTCGGGCGGCTCCATTGCCTCGTAAACGGCACCGGATCGGTCACCTCGCTCCTGGTTTTCTCTCCGGCCTTCGTGGAGACGCGACGCGTGGCCGCCGGGCAGGGCGGCGTGGACATGGCGCTGCGGTAAGCGCGGAAGCTGCTACACTTCGGGCATGCCCCTGCTGCAAACGGACGCGGTCGTCCTGCACGTCGCCACGTATCTGGAGTCCAGCCTTATCCTGCGTCTGGCCACGCGTGAGGCCGGGGTCCAGTCGGTGGTGGCCCGTGGGGCTCGCTCCTCGAAGAAGCGGTTCGGGAGCGCCATCGATCTCTTCGCCGAGGGGCAGGCGCAGATCCAAACCAAAGCTGGGCGCGACCTGCACGCCCTTACCGCGTTCGATGTCACGCGGGCCCGCCCGGCCATCGCCACCGACCTGAGCCGCTTCACCGCCGCGAGCGCCGTCGTGGAGAGCGTCTTGCGCCTCGTGCACGAGGAGGCGGCCCCGTCGGTGTACGACAGTCTGGTGCGCGGCCTCGACCAACTGGCGGCCGCCGTACCGGACGACACGGCCAGTGTGACCCTGGGGGCCATCTGGCAGCTCGTGGCCGAGGTGGGGTTTCGTCCGACGATCGACCGATGCGCCGAATGCCACACGCCCCTCGACCCGGCCGCCGACGTCCGGTTTCAGGGGGCGGTCGGCGGCGCGCTATGCGGTGACTGCGCGCGCCTCGCCCCTGGCGGGAGGTTGTTGCCACCAGCCGCACGGGCGGCGATCACCTCGTGGCTCGACAGGCTTCCCGTTCCCCTTGAGGCGGTCGAGGCCAGGGCGCATCAGCGCCTGCTGCGCGAATTCCTCGCGGTGCACCTTCCCGACAACCGCCCGCTCAAAGCGTTCCAAGTCTGGGAGCAGGGGAAGTGGTGAGTCGTGTCATGTTTTACATGATATGGTATATCGTAAAGCATTGATGTGTATGAGTATAAGTTGCCAAGAAGGATCGTCGAGTATTGCCCCGTCCCGCTGGTAGGGCCGGATTGTTGCTTGACGCGTAGGGTTGCGCGTCCTTAGCTTACCGATGGACCCTATTCCGTGGGTCCGCACTTCTCACCCTTAAAGGAGACGTCGACTCAGAACCTGATTCGTCAGTCGGAGAAGCACCATGAAACGTTTGTGGGGAGCACTGGGTCTGGTGCTCGCTCTCAGCGTGTTCATGCCACGAGTCGCGGAGGCCCAGCTGTCGCAGGACGACGGACGGGTACGCCGCAACGGAGCGACGCTCGGACAGAACTTTCCGAACCCGTTCAATCCGGAGACTCGCATTCCGTTCACGGTGGGTGATGCACCCACCTGTTCGCAGCCTGGCAAGCAGTACCGGGTAAGCCTCAAGATCTACAACGTCCTCTCGGACGTGGTGGCAACCCCGGTGTTGCAGGGCGGAACAAGCGGAGTGGCCGGTGGTCAACCGCTGGAAAAAATCGCTGTCCCTTGCGGTGAGTATGTCGCCTATTGGGATGGCAAAGTCCAAGCAACCGGGCGGGAGGCTGCCTCAGGCGTGTATCTGTATCGCCTCGAGGTGGATGGCGTGCCGCTGGTGAAGAAGATGATCGTGGTGAAGTAAGCCAACGCAGTTCGAGCACCACGAGACCCGAAGTACCCGAAACATGAGAAGCGCCCTGGGTGAGCGGACCCAGGGCGCTTTCTTTTGGTGCCAAGGGCGCGAGAGGAATCGCAGGTGCCGGGCCGATTCCGCCACTTTGCCACGCGCCTGCACTATTGTCACCCACCGGCGCCCGGCCCCCCCCGTTCTGCCCCTGGCTCCCTGCAGTTCCGGCAGATCGAATCCGGCATCACGATTGCTCGTAGGTATGGCATGATCAATCCCGACCGTCTCACCGTGAAGAGCGCGGAAGCGCTCAACGACGCCGTGGCGATTGCCCGCAAGAACGGCAATCCCCTCGTCTACGATTTGCACCTCCTCCTCGCATTGCTGGCGCAGGACGAAGGCATCGTCGTGCCGGTGCTGCAGCGCGTGGGGGCCAACGTCACCGCCATTCGCACAGGGGCCGAACAGGAAGCGGCGCGCTACGCCAAACAGAGCGATGCGCAGCCTACCTTCAGTCGGGAACTCACCCAGGTGGTCGATGCCGCCGAGCGCGAGGCCAAGGCCCTCGGCGACGAATACATCAGCACCGAGCATTTGCTCGTGGCGCTGTCCGATGCGAAGGGCACCGACAGTACGCGACTGCTCACTGCCGCCGGTGCCCATCGTCAGGCGCTGCTCGATGCCCTCAAGCTCGTGCGCGGCGCGCACAAGGTCACGGATCAGAGCCCCGAGCAGCAGTATCAGGCGCTCCAGAAGTTCACCCGCGACCTCACCGAGAGCGCGCGCAAGGGCAAGCTCGATCCGGTCATCGGACGCGACGAGGAGATCCGTCGCGTCATTCAGGTGCTGTCACGCCGCACCAAGAACAACCCGGTGCTCATCGGTGAACCCGGCGTGGGTAAGACGGCCATCGCCGAAGGACTCGCGCAGCGCATCGTCAGTGGCGACGTGCCCGAGGGGCTCAAGAACAAGAAGCTCGTCTCGCTCGACCTCGGCGCACTCATCGCCGGCGCCAAGTTCCGCGGCGAATTCGAGGAGCGCCTCAAATCGGTGCTGAAGGAGATCACCGCGGCCGAGGGGCTCTACATCGTCTTCATCGACGAGCTCCACACGTTGGTGGGCGCCGGCAAGGCCGAAGGGAGCATGGACGCGGGCAACATGCTCAAGCCCATGCTGGCGCGTGGTGAACTGCGGGTCGTGGGCGCCACCACGCTCGACGAATATCGCCAGCACGTGGAGAAGGACGCCGCACTCGAACGCCGCTTCCAGCCGGTGTTCGTGGGCGAACCTAGCGTGGAAAGCACCATCGCCATCCTGCGTGGTCTCAAGGAGCGATACGAGGCACATCACGGCGTGCGCATCACCGATGGCGCGGTGGTCGCGGCCGCCACGCTCTCCAACCGCTACATCGGCGATCGCTTCCTCCCCGACAAGGCCATCGACCTCATCGACGAGGCGGCGTCGCGGCTGCGCATCGAGATCGATTCGGTGCCACAGGAAATCGACGAAGTCGAGCGGCGCATCGTGCAGCTCGAAATCGAGAAGGCCGCGCTCCAGAAGGAGACCGACGCGGCGTCGCTCGAACGTCGCCAGAACCTCGAGCGCGAACTCGCCGACAAGAAGGAGCAGGCGGCCGGGATGCGCGCCCAGTGGCAGCAGGAGAAGGACACCCTCGGCGCGGTTGGCCGCATCAAGCAGGAAGTCGAGCAGGCGAAGTTCGCCGCCGAGCAGGCCACGCGCGCGGGCGATCTCAGCAAGGCGGCCGAGCTGACGTACGGCCGCATCCCGCAGCTCGAACGCGACATGAAGGAGGCCGAGTCGAAGCTCGCCAGTCACGGTGGGCGTCCGCAGTTCCTCAAGGAGGAGGTGGCGGCCGACGATGTGGCTGAAGTGGTGGCGCGCTGGACGGGCATCCCCGTCACGCGCATGCTCGAGTCGGAGCGCGAACGCCTCACGAAGCTCGAAGACGTACTAAGCACGCGCGTGATCGGACAGCGTGAGGCAGTGAAGGCCGTGTCGAACGCCGTCCGTCGCTCGCGCGCGGGGCTGCAGGACCCCAATCGTCCGATCGGCAGCTTCATCTTCCTGGGCCCCACGGGTGTCGGCAAGACGGAGACGGCCAAGGCACTGGCCGAGTTCCTCTTCGACAACGAACACGCCATGGTGCGCATCGACATGTCGGAGTACATGGAGAAGCACGCGGTGGCCCGTCTCATTGGTGCCCCCCCGGGTTACGTGGGCTACGAAGAGGGCGGGCAACTCACGGAAGCCGTGCGCCGCCGCCCGTACAGCGTCATTCTCTTCGACGAGATTGAAAAGGCGCATCCGGATGTCTTCAACATCCTGCTGCAGCTGCTCGACGACGGGCGGCTCACCGATTCGCAGGGGCGCACGGTGGACTTCCGCAACGCCGTGGTCATCATGACCTCGAACGTGGGGAGCCAGCTCATCCTCGAGCGCAGCGAGAGCACCGAGGAGGGCGCGTGGAAGCGCACCGAGCAGGAGGTCCTCGCGGCCCTGCGCGGGGTGTTCAAGCCGGAGTTCCTCAACCGTATCGACGACGTGGTGGTGTTCCATCCGCTGGG
>NZ_JBIJAW010000268.1:0-4552 GCF_044345575.1 Gemmatimonas sp. | reverse complement strand
AAGAGCACCGGACCCGCGATATCGGCGGGACTCGCCACCCGCTGCAACGGAATGTTCGCCTCGATCCGCCCACGTCCCTCGGCCGCAAACGGACGCGCCACCGCCTCGGTATCCACCCAACCGGGCGCGACACTATTCACCGTGATGTCGCGCGCGCCGAGCTCCACCGCCAGGGACTTCACGAACGAGATCATGGCCCCCTTCGATGCGGCGTAATCGGCGTGCCCCGCTTCGCCGCGCTGGCCGGCCGTACTCGAGATGAACACCAGCCGTCCCCCGTTGGGCATGTGCCGCACCGCAGCGCGCGCACCGAAGAACATGCCGTCGAGATTGGTGGCCACCGTGTGATGCCACCGTTCATCGTCGAGGTCGGCCACCGGCACGGAGACATCGGGCCAGACACCGGCGTTACCCACGAAGATATCGAGCTGGCCGAACTGCCTTACCGCCTCGGCCACGAACGCGTCGTTCGCTGCGCGTGTCGACAGGTCACCCTGGAAGGCAAAGGCGCGCACGCCGAGCGTCGTGAGTTCGTCGACAAGCCCCTGGGCTTCGTCGGCGCGCGAACGATACGCGATACCCACATCGGCACCTGCCTGCGCGAGGAGACGGGCACATGCGGCGCCGATCCCACGCGCGCCGCCGGTGACAAGTGCCTTCTTGCCGGAAAGACTGATCACAGTGTGGCCTCGATGGCATCACAGATGGCGTGCTGAATGCACAGATGAATCTCCTGCGCCCGATCGGTGCGCGACGTGGGCACGACGATACAGACATCGGCTTTGTGCTTGAGGGCACCGCCATCCTTGGCCGTTAGCGCCAACACGGGCATCCCCTTGGCACGCGCCGCGTCCGCCGCGAGCAGCACATTCGGTGAGTTGCCACTCGTGGAGTGAATGATGAGCAAGTCACCGGGCTTTCCGATCGCCTGCACCTGACGTTCGAACACGTGGTCGAACCCGAAGTCATTGCCCGTGGCGGTGAGCAACGAACTGTCGGTGGTCAGGGCAATCGCGGGATACGGGCGCCGGTTCCGCATGTAGCGCACGACATACTCCGTGGCCATATGCTGTGCGTCGGCTGCCGATCCACCGTTCCCGCAGAACAGCAACGTGCCTTCGCGTGCCACCGTGTCCTTCACAAGATCGAGCGCGCGCGCGATGCCGTCCTCGAGTTGGACCGCACTTCGCTCAGCCGTGGCGGCGAGTTCACGCAGGGCGTCGAGCAGCGGAGTTACAGGCCCCGGTGTCGTCTGTGCAGATGAGGTCATAAGTATCCGAAATCGAGTTCGAGAGAGCTGTCGTACGCGAGCACTACCGACCGAACAGGCGCTTCACCCGGGCCAACAACCCGGGACGCAGCGGCGGGACCGGCAATGGATCTTCATCATTCAGGACGCACTCGGCGTTCGTGTGCGTGAGCAGCGTGAGCTGCTCGTCCCCACCACGCTCGAGCAGCCACTCGTGCACTGCGGCCAATGAACGGGAATCACCGTGGTTGTCGGAGGCGAGAATGTCGATCAAGCCCTCGGCCAGCATGGCCCGGGCGAGTTCCGCCGGCACCCCGCGCCCCATCAACACCGACGCATCCGTCTGAATGACCACCCCGATGGCACGCCACTCACGAATCGCCTCGAGCGTGCAACCGAAATAACGCTCGGGGTGCGCCAGGATCGGCGTTCGCCCAGAGCGCGCAATGCGGCGCAACTCCGCGGTGGCACCGCGCGGTAAGCCGCCCCGCGTGAACTCCACGAGCAGCGCCCGCGAACCGCCCAACGTCAACTCCGGCGCGCTGAGGTCTACGTTGGGCGCATCCAGCATGATCTCCCAACCGAGCTTCAGTGCAAGGGCGGCGGGACCGCGACGCTGCAGTTCCTCCAGCAGGGCGTGGTGATGCGCGACCGGCGCCGCAGTGACCTGGCTGGCATTGAGGTGAGGCGTGCAGACGAGCGTGGTCACTCCCTCCTCGGCGAAGCGCTCGAGGACGGGCACTGACACGTCGAACGATGGCGAGCCGTCATCGACCCCGGGCAGGAGATGGGTGTGAATGTCGATCACGACCAAACTCCCGAAAAGACGGTCACCCCTGCAATGCGGCCGGCAGCGACGCGATGCGCGACATCGCCCGGGCCGCCCGCTCCTCGAGACGCGCCGGCTCGTCGGCCGCGGCCTGGAACGCGTACGTCACGAGCGCATCCACCGCCAGTAGATCGAGCGCGGTGGCGCGGCTCGTCGACCCCGACGCGAGCAGCGCATCCAACAGCGTTTCGCCGGCCTCGAGGCACGCCTCCGGCACCTCGGCCACCGGCCGGTGCGCCGAAGGTGCCACCAGGTCGCGCAAGCGATGATGCAAGGCGGCAGGCGGCGCAGGTTCGAGGCGCGCGATCCATTCGCCTACCGTGGCTGCGGGCGCCGACAGCTCGCCGGCCGACGGTGCCTGCCCAGGCGCGGTCATCCCGCCACCGTGAGCTTCGCCATGACATCGCCTGCGGCCGCAAGCGCGGCGTCGATCTGGGCAGCATCCACGCCGGCCTGGGCCATGTGCGGCTTGCCCCCCCCGCGACCGCCAACCGTCGCGGCCACGTCACGCACAATGATGTCGGCCCGCAGGCCCCGTTCACGCACATCGTCGGTGGCCACCGCGAGGAGTGCGCCCTTGCCGTCAGCCAGGGCCGCGCCGAGCACGGCCACCCCGCTCCCGAGTGCTTCGCGGACAGCATCACCGAGCGCCTGCAGCGCCTTCACATCGGCCACATCGACGCGCGAGGCCACGAAGCGTGTGCCGCCCACATCGGCCGCCATCCCCGCCAGCTGCTGCGCGACTCCGCCTCCCTGGGCGCCGCCACGCAGGGCTTCGTCGAGCCGCTTCTCGAGTTGCTTCCGCTCGTCCAAAATCGACTCGAGCTTCTTCTCGATCTGCTCGGCGCCGCTCGTCATGCCACTCATGGGCACCTTGAGGCGGGACGCGACCTGCAGCAGGGCGCGTTCGCGATCGGCCATGAACTGAAACGCGCGCGGGCCGGACACGGCTTCGATACGGCGCACGCCGGCGGCAACTCCGCTTTCACTCACGATGCGTACGAGGCCGATCTCCGACGTGTTGCGTACGTGTGTACCACCGCACAGTTCCACGGACAACCCCGGGATCTCGACCACGCGCACCACGTCGCCGTACTTCTCACCGAACAGCGCCATCGCCCCACGCGCCACGGCAGCGTTGTACGACTCTTCCTGAATGGTTACGGCGGCCGAAGCCCACACGCCCGCGTTCACGTCGGATTCGATCGCCGCCATCTGCTCGGCGGTCACCGGCCCATGGTGCGTGAAGTCGAAGCGCAAGCGATCAGGAGCCACGAGCGAGCCTGCCTGATGGACATGCTCTCCGAGCACCTTGCGCAGCGCCGCGTGCAGCAGGTGCGTTGCGGTATGGTGGCGCTCCGTGTCCTTGCGGCGATCCCGCGGGACCGCCGCGTGCGCGCGACCGAAGGTGATTTCACCGGTCGGTGTCCCGATGGCCGCGATGCGACCATCGAGCTTGCGCACCTCATTCACGACAACGCTCCAGCCCTCGCCGGTAATGGTACCCTGGTCGGACACCTGCCCACCCGACTCCGCATAAAACGGCGACTCGCGCAGCATGACCGCCACGCGGCCATCGGCGAGATGGCGCACGGCCGTGACGATCGTGTTCACCTCGATCACGTCGTATCCGACAAAGCGACCCATGCCCTCGGCATGCTGCTGGTCGTGGGTCCACTGCGTGGGATCGGCGAAATCGTCGCTGCTGACCGTGATCTGTTTCGACTTGCGCTCGTCCTGCGACTGCTTGCGCTGCGCCGAGAGCGCCTGTTCAAACCCCGAGATATCGACGAGATACCCGCGTTCGCGGGCCATCAGTTCGGTCAGGTCGATGGGGAATCCGAACGTGTCGTACAGTCGGAAGGCATCCTCACCCGAGACGGTACCACGCAACCTGGACGATCCCTGGGTGGATCCTTCCGGCGCGAGTTCCTCGAAGCGGCTCATGCCGGCATCGATGGTGGCGAGGAAGCGCTCCTCTTCGGCCCGCGTGGTCTCGATGATGTGCTTGCGACGCACGTGCAACTCGGGATAGATGTCGCGCATCGTATCGATGAGCGTTTCCACCACGTGCACCAAGGTCGGCTCGCGCCGGCCAAGCAACCACGCATGACGCACGGCGCGGCGCAGAATGCGCCGCAGCACGTAGCCGCGCCCCTCGTTGCTCGGGAACACGCCGTCGGCGAGCAGGAAGCCCACAGCGCGGGCATGGTCGGCCAGCACCCGGAACGACGCGGGATCGATTTCCTTCCCGGACTTGTCGAAGGCGGTGCCCAGCCCCACGCCGGGCCGATACGGATACTGAATACCAACGATTTCCTCGACCTTCTCGATGAGCGGGCGGAATCCGTCGGTGTGGAAGTTGTTCGTCACTCCCTGCATCACGGCCGCGATGCGCTCGAGCCCGGCGCCGGTATCGACCGACGGCTTGGGGAGCGGGACCAACGTGCCATCGGGCTGACGATCGAACTGCA
>NZ_JBIJAW010000055.1:0-14692 GCF_044345575.1 Gemmatimonas sp. | reverse complement strand
GCCTCGAGTACGTCCCTGCTGTGTATGCGGAACGGCCCGAGCTCGTTGCGCTCGCCAGCGCTGCGCGCCGCCCGCACTCGGTGTACGTGACACATCTGCGTGACGAAGGCGCGGCACTCGAGCAGGCGCTGGCCGAGGCCATCGAGGTGGGGCGGCGCTCCAATCAGCCGGTGCACGTGAGTCATCTGAAGAGCACGGGGACCGCGAACTGGGGAAAGAGCGCGGCCGTGCTGCGAGGCTTCGATTCGCTCGCGGCGCTCGGCCAACGCGTGACCTTCGACGTGTACCCGTATCCCGCGTACAGCACCTACTCCGATGTGCTGTTTCCGGGGTGGGCATTGGCCGATGGCCCCGACGCAGTGAAGCAGCGCCTGTCGGACAGTTCCGTGGTCGCCAGGCTCCGGCGGGAGATGCCGGCGGTGTGGGCAGCGCAAACCGGTGGTACCGCCGCGAGCATTCTTTTTCGCACGGCGCCGTCAGCCCCCGAGCTGGTAGGCAAGACCCTCGCCGACTACCTGGCCGCCAGAGGCCGCAAGGACGACATCGAGCAGATCATCACGGCGCTCATCGAACTGCAGCGCGCCGGCGGATTCACGGCGACGGTGCAGGCGATGAACGAAGGCGACATCGAGGCGTTCATGAAGCACCGCGCCGCGATGATCTCCACTGACGGTGATCTCGTCACGCCCGGTCAGGGGTTTCCGCACCCGCGGAGCTACGGCGCCTTTCCGCGCATGATCGCGGAGTACGTGGACCGGCGGCATGTCCTGTCACTCGAAGCCGCCATCGAGCGCATGACGTCACGGGCCGCGCGGGCGTTTACCCTGCGCGACCGCGGCATGCTGCGCGCGGGCATGAAGGCGGACGTCGTGGTGTTCGACCGCGCGCGCCTGCGGGACGTGGCCACGTTCACCGATCCGCATCACTACGCGACGGGTGTGGTCCATCTCTACGTGAACGGCACGGCTGTCATCAGCAATGGGGCGCTCACCGGCGCCCGCCCCGGTGCTGCCATCCGGCGCCCACAGTAGGTGGCGCCGGGCGACCGCGGTCAGCGTGCCGAACCTGCGAGAGACGCGACAGCCTGAACGAATCGATCTCGTGCCGCGTGCGATCGCTCGTCACGAGGTCGGCGCAGATTTCTCCGATCACGCTGCAGCACTTGAACCCGTGCCCCGAGCAGGGCGACACCAGGAGCACTTCCGGGAGTTCAGGCGAGCGGTCGACCAGCCGATGCTGTAGTGCTGGGCCAGCTCCCCCATCCACGGGCCGGGGGCGAGCACCGCCTGCCCTTGTGGTGTTGGGCTACCACACCGAATGCCGGGCCTGCGAGCTCCGTCTCCGGAACGGCCGGGGGCCCACGCGTACGCCAGCTGCGGCGGTGGCCCGCACGCGGCTCCCGTACGGGACGGCCGGTGTCGGACTCCGCCGCCGACTCGGTTGCGCGCCTCAGTCGCGCCGTCGACGGCGACGATCTGACGCCACGGGCCGGTGCGACGACGCGTCGGCCCGAGCCGGCGCCTCCTCCACGGCGGTCACCCGTGGCACCCCGCCCAACACGGCCGTCCCCTCGGCGGAGGCCCGCGCCACGAGCGGCTGCAGCTGGCGCAGCCGTGCAGCGCCGGCGCGCACCGAGGGAAAACCGATGGTGACGGCGGCGGCGGCCCCCCCCGTGTGATCCCAGACCGGCGCGCCCATACCGTAAACATCGGCATACCATTCCCCGCGGGCGATGGCGACCCCCGACCGCCGGACCTCGTCGAGCTGGTCCATGAGCGTCGGCAGGTCGGTGATGGTGGCGGCCGTGTAGCGCGTCAGCGTCTCCCCCAGCAGCGCGCGCCGCTCCCCACCGGTGAGCCACGCCGTGAGCACCTTGCCACCGGCGGAGGCGTGCAAGGGCGGATGGCCCCCGAGCACGCCTGGGACCACCAGTGGCTGCGGCGCGTAGACGATGTCGACCGTGGTCGCGATGGCACCGGACCGAACGACCAGCGTGGCGCACTCTCCCGAATCGCGGGCAAGACGGATCAGGACCGGATGCAACGCCCGTTGCAGCGGAGAGGATTGCTGGGCGAGTGCGCCAAGCGCTGCCAGGCGGATCCCCAGCCGATACCGACCAGAGCGCTCGTCGTAGTCGAGGAACCCGGCCTGCTCGAAGGTGCGGAGCAGCCGGTAGACCGAACTGCGGGGCCGCCCCAGTCGCTCGGCGATGTCGAGCGCAGCGAGCTCGGGGGTGCGCTCGCTGAACAGCGCAAGGACCGTGTTGAGGGTGGCGAGCATGGTGGAGGATGGGGAGGGCGGCGCACTGGCGCGGTGCGAAGCAAGCTAGAGGTCCGGGAAGCAGCGGGGAATAGCGGGGGAACGGTGGGGGCGAGCGTACGCGGCACGGCTGCGCGTCACGCCCAGCATGCGCGGATGCGCCCGCGCGCGAGTGTGCAGGAGTGCGCTCGACGCGGCGTCGGGGGTGTGCAGGATCGGCTGCAGCGAGGCGCGAAAGGCGCGCACGGCAGCCTCGGTGCGAGTGCGTGTCTCTGGGCCCCCTCGTGTCTCGCAGCACCTCCATGATCAGATCGCAGCTGGTGACCAGCCACTGCCCGATGGATGACGCCCAGGTCACCGGCTCAGTGGCCCGCAGGCGATGGAAGATGGGGTAGGGATCGCCGGTTAACTGGTCGAGCGTGACCGTGGCCTCAATGGGGAACGCGGGGTCCGTGGTCATGGGAAGCCGGGGTGGAAGGAGGCCGCGCGGGCTCGCCGAGTGGAGGGTGGCGACACTTGCTTGCCGAAGTGAGTCCCCATCGGTACGATACGATGCATGATGTGAGACTGGATCTCAATATATGAGATTATTCAGTCACGCACCCCCACCGATTCCCCCCATGCCCCGTCCCAGCCCACACCTCCACGTCACCGCCCTGCTCTGGGGCGGCGGGTTGGCCGTCCTCGCGGCCACCGCGGCCCCCGCCCTCGCCGCCTCGCCGGCCGCCCCGGGGGCTTCTCCAACGGTCGTCACGCGCCTGCAGGCCGACTCCATCAGCGGTACCGTGACCGATACCCGCGGCCGTCCCGTGCAAGGCGCGCGGGTTCTCGTCGTGGGCACCAGCACCACGGCACTTACCGACCCCCGCGGGCGCTTCCGCCTGACCGGCGTCGGCGGCACCGATCGGACCGTGCGGGTCACCGCCATCGGCTACCAGGCACAGTCCCGGACGATCGGCGCGGGGAGCGCCACGCTCGCGTTCACGCTCAGCGAGCTGTCGGTGAATCTCGATGAGGTGGTGGTCACCGGCACGGCGGGCACCGTAGAGCGCCGCGCGGTGGGCAATGCGATCACCAAGATCGATGCCCGCGGCACACTGGAGCGGGCGCCGGTAACCGACGTGTCGCAGCTGATGAACGGCCGCGCCTCGAACGTGGTCCTCACCGCCAACTCCGGCATGGCTGGTGCGGGGACCAAGGTCAACATCCGCGGCCGCAACAGCCTCGCCCTCACCGGTGCGCCGCTCGTCTACGTGGACGGCATTCGCATGGACGCCGCGCAGGCCTCCGGCCCGGCGATCCAGGGGGCCAACGTCGTCTCCCGCCTCAACGACATCAATCCGGCCGACATCGAGTCCATCGAGATCATCAAGGGCCCCGCCGCCGCCACACTCTATGGCACCGAGGCCTCCAACGGCGTGATCCAGATCATCACCAAGTCCGGGCGCGCCGGCGAGAAAGCCCGGCTCACCTTCACGGCAGATCAGGGAACCAACGAGTTCGCAGACCCGGCCGGACGCATCCCCACCAATTATGCGCGCTCGCCGCAGGGGCAGATCCTCTCCTTCAATGCCGTGGAAAATGAACGGACGCTGGGCAACGGCATCTGGCGCACAGGACAGTTCCAGCGGTACGCGCTCGGCATCGATGGCGGCGCGGGGCCGGTCAGCTATCGCGTGGGTGGGGTGCTGCAGGATGACGAAGGCATCGACCTCAACAACCGGCAGCAGCAGTCGTCGCTTCGCGCCAACCTGCAGTTCCTGCCGCGCCCCTCGCTGACGGCCCGTCTCGACCTGGGCGTGGTGACCGGCAAGACCAGCTTCGCCCCGCAGGAAGGGGGCGGCGCGCCGCTATTCAGCGCCATCAACGCCAACCCGCTGACAGCGAGCTCCCCCAGCCGCGGCTTCTTTGCCGCGCCCCCTGAGGTGCTCTACGGCGTCAACGACGTCTTCCAGCTGCTGCAGCGCACCACCGTCTCCGCGCAGCTGCAGCACCAGTTGGGCAGCCGCCTCACCCAGCGGCTCAACATCGGCACCGACATGGTGCAGGAGAACAACCAGAACATCGTGCGTCGCATGATCCCCGAGCAGGCCCGCTTCTTCAGCCCGGCGGTCGCAGCGGGACGCAAGGATGTGCAGCTGCGCGACGCGCGCACCAACACGCTGGACTACAGCGCCACCTACACCGCCACGCTCCGCGACGGGCTCACCAGCCAGACCAGCGTGGGCGCCCAGTACTTTGGCCGCCTCACGCGCCTCACCACCGTCAGCGGCCAGCAGTTCCCCGCGCCGGGACTCAGCACCATCCTGGGTACGTCGGTGCGCACCGGTGGCGACGACTTCATCGAGAACACCACCATCGGGACCTATGCCCAGCAGCAGCTGGGATGGCGCAACCGGCTCTTCGTGACCGGCGCGGTCCGTGTGGACAACAACAGCGCCTTCGGCACCGACTTTCAGGCGGCAACCTACCCGAAGATCAGCGGCAGCTGGGTGGCTAGCGAGGAAGGGTGGTGGAAGAAGGGCGTAGTGAACACCTTCAAGCTGCGCACCGCGTACGGCGCAGCAGGGCAGCAGCCGGATGCGTTCGCAGCGCTGCGCACGCTGGGGCCCGTGACTGGCCCTGGCGATCAACCGGCCCTCACCACCCAGGCGGTGGGCAACCCCGACCTCAAGCCGGAACTCGGCACCGAGCTGGAGCTGGGCTTTGATGCAGGGCTCTTCCAGGACCGCGTGGCGCTGGAGTTCACCTGGTTCCGCCAGGACCGTCGCGACGCGATCGTGCTGGCGCCGGTATCCCCCTCGAGCGGGTTCATCGGCACCCGCTTCACCAATCTGGGCGCCATCCGCAACGATGGCTTCGAGCTCCGCACCACGGTGGCGGTGCTCACGGGCGAACGGCTCGGCTGGGATCTCACCGCCACGCTCAACGCCAACGAGAACGAGATCACCGATCTGGGCGGACAGCCACCGATCTTCGTCGGCACCTTCCCGCGCGCCCAGCAGCACCGCGTCGGGTTCCCGGTCGCGGCCTTCTTCGGACAGCGGCTGGCCAGCGCCACGCTGGACGCCAACGGACAGGCTACCAACCTGCAGTGCGAAACCCCCACCGGGCCTGCCCCCTGCGCCACCGCGCCGCTCACCTATTTGGGCCGCTCCACCCCCAAGTACGAGGGCGCCGTCACATCCACCGTGCGCCTTGGCCAGCGACTCCGGCTTTATACCATGGTCGATTTCCGCCAAGGGATGCGTCGCTTCGACACCAACCTGTGGGCGCGCTGCACCGTGTTCCGCCTCTGCCGCCAGAACTACTATCCGCAGGAGTTCGATCCGCGCGACGTGGCCTACGCGCAGCGCGGCAGCGCGCTCGTGCTCACCAGCGGATTCATCAACGACGCCTCCTTCGCCAAGCTGCGTGAGGTCTCGGTGTCGTACGACCTTCCCGACGCCCTCGCCCGCCAGGTGCGCGCCTCGCGCGCCTCGCTGCTGCTGGCCGGCCGCAACCTCTATACCTGGACCCGCTGGTCGGGGCTGGACCCGGAGACGGAACAGCCGGGGGGCTTCGGCGAGCTCACCGCCAGCGAGCAGGCCAACCTGCCGCTCCCGCGGCAGCTGCGGTTCTCCCTCAACCTGACCTTCTGAGGCGCCCGGTGCCTATCTCCATGACCCCTCGTTCCCGCGCCGCGCGAGCGACCGTGCGCGCCAGCGCCCTCGCCTTTTTCGCCGCGACCACGGCGTGCGGCTCCCTCCTTGAGGTGGACGTGCCCAGCCGCGTCCCCGCCGATGACGCTATCGTCCCGGCGAACGCCGCCATCCTCATGAACTCCGTGGTCGGCGAGTTCGAATGCGCCTTCGGCGGCGCCGTCGTGAGTGGTGGTACGCTGGGTGACGAACTCGCCAACTCCTCCACCGGCAACACTACCTGGCAGGTGGATCGCCGCGACATCGCCACCAGCTCCACCATCAGCAACGGTGGCTGTGGCGGGCTCGGCCCCTTCGGTGCCCTCAACGTCACGCTCTGGCTCTCCGGTGAGTTGCAGAAGGGGCTCGAGTCATGGACCGATGCCCAGGTCACCAATCGCCGCCAGCTGCTGGCCACCAACGCGGCGTACGCCGGCTATGCGCTCCTCCTGCTGGGAGAGCAGATGTGCACCGCCACCATCGCCACGGGCCCGGAACTGCCCAAGGCGCAGGTGTGGACGCGGGCCGAGGAGCGCTTCACGGCGGCGATCGCCGACGCGCAGGCCAGCAACACCGCGGACATGCTCGCCATGGCCTACCTCGGCCGCGCCCGCGCCCGCCTCAACCTGACGCGCCTTGCGGAGGCGGCGGCTGACGCGCGGCAGGTGCCCGCGAACTTCGTGCGGAACGCCACGTACTCCAGCGCGGACCCCCGCCGCTTCAACCCGGTGTTCAACAACAACAACCAAGGGGCGGGGCTCACGGTGGGACCGGTGTACCGGACCTTGACCTTCGCCGGCGTGCGCGACCCCCGGGTGCCGGTGACCAACGCCAACCGTACGGGGGCAAACAATTCGGACTCCCTGTTCGTGCAGACCAAGTACGCGAGCTTCGCCGCCCCCATTCCCATCGCCAAGTGGGCGGAGGCGCAGCTGATCATCGCCGAAGCGGAGTTGGCGGCAGGCAACGTGGCGGCGGCCGTGGCGATCATCAACACGCTGCACGCTCGCACCACCCCCGCCCTGCCGCCGTTCGCCTCCACGTCGGCGACCGAGGTGCGGGCCCAGCTCATCTACGAGCGCCGGGCGGAGCTGTTCCTCGAGTCGCAGCATCTTGGCGACTATCAGCGCCTGTCCCTTCCGTTTGTGCCGGCCACGGGCGCACCGTTCCCCTTCGGTGGCGGCTTCTACGGCACCAATCGCTGCTTCCCGCTCCCGGATCTGGAGCGCACGACCAACCCCAACCTGAACGGCCGGTAATGCCCTGCCACTCGCGTCCCCGGGCGCTCGCCACCACCATCCTCCTGCTCGCGTTCACCCTGCCGCCGGCGCTGCTGTCGACCCGGGCCAGTGCGCAGGGACGCGGTCGGGAGCGGGCGTCCGGTGGCGCGGCGATGGGGGACAGTGCCCGCGTCACCGCCATCGCCGACGCCCTGTGGGCGCGCATCGTCGCCACGGAGGCTGGCGTGCGCCTGCGTACCGGAGCGCCGGTGCGGCAGCTGCCGGTCCCATCGCAGGAGGAATCGGAGCAGGATGCCGCATTCGGGCGGCGCATCCTGGCGCAGCTGGACAGCATCGGGGCGCTCCCTGTGGGGAGCGAGGCTTGGAGCCTGGCGGCGGTCACGCGGGCGCGCGCCATGGAGATGGCCGACGAGGCGGACGCCTTCTGGTTCCGCAACCCCGTCTCCCCCTATGGCAACGGGTTCGTTGGCGTGCACGCGATCCTGGGCGCCCGGCGTCTCGCGACCCCGGACGACCTGACGCGCTACCTCGACCTGGCCGGGCAGTATGCCGGGGTCGTGGACGCGGTGCACGGGTACCTGCGGGGGCAGGTACGGCACGGGTACCGCATGCCGAAGCCCGAGGTGGCGGCGGCCGTCACGCTGCTGCGGCAGTTCCGCACCGAGCCCGCGCGCAGCCCGCTGGCCGTAGCCGAGCCTCGGCTGCGTGGACTTCGCGCGCAGGACAGCACGGCCGTGGCGCGTTTTCAGGAGCAGTTGCAAGCCGAGGTGGTCGAGCGGGTGAACCCGGCGTTCGACCGGCTCCTATCGTGGCTGGAGGGGCCGTACCTGGCGCAGGCCCCCGTCACTGTGGGGCTCGCGCAGTATCCCGGGGGAGAGGCCCACTATCGTCGGCTGGTGCGCGCCTCGCTCACCTTCGACCGGACCCCCGAGCAGATCCACGAGCTGGGGCTCCGTGAGATCGCGCGCATCACCGCCGAACTGGACTCCATCCGTCAGACGCTCGGGAATGCGGGAGGGGAGGCGGCGGAGCATACGCGCACGCAGGAGGCGTTTCATCGGTACCTGCGCACGGCCCCGCGCTTCGTGCCCGCCTCCCCCGACGTGATGCGCGACAAGATGCTGGGGCATCTGGCCACTCTGCGCCCCCGGTTGGGTGAGCAGTTCGCCGACTTGGCCCGCGCCCCGTACGACGTGCGCCGGCTGGACCCGGCGCTGGAGGCGGGGATGACCTACGGCTACTACCGCCAGCCATCGGCCGCCGACTCGACCGGGGTGTACTTCTTCAACGGCGGGCAGCTCGCGCAGAAAACCACCGTGTGGTTCGAGGGGTTGGCGTACCACGAGATCCACCCGGGGCATCACTTTCACCTGGCGCTGGTGCAGGAGGTGCTGGCGAACAAGCACCCACTGCGCCGCAACTATGCCAGCACCGCCTACACCGAGGGGTGGGGGGAATACGCGGCCGCGCTGGCCGAGCTGATGGGGGGCTATCGGGATCCGTACGACCGCTATGGGCGCCGCATCATGGAACTCTACAGCGCCGCGCGCCTGGTGCTCGATACCGGGCTCAATCTGCTCGGATGGAGCCACGAGCGCGGGCTGGCCTACCTGCGCGCCAACTCGGTGATCTCCGACGCCGAAGTGGCGTCGGAGGTGTTGCGCTACTGCTGCGACATTCCCGGCCAGGCGCTGGGCTACCGCATGGGCATGCTGACGTTCCAGCGCCTGCGGACGCGCGCCGAGCAGGCGTTGGGGCCGCGCTTCGACCCGCGCGCCTTCCACCGGGTAATCCTGGCCGACGGTCCGCTGCCCTTCTTCGCGCTTGAACAGCGTGTAGACGCGTGGCTGGCGCAGCAGCAGGGCGCGCGCTGATTCCCCGGGGGCCCAGCCAGCCCTCACCCTCACCACCGGTCGTGTCCGTGCCACCGTCTCCTCATCGTCCTGCAGCCCCCCGCGCGCGTACCGCCGCGGTGTTCGTTGGCGCCCTCGTGGCTGCATCATCGCTGGCCACGCCAGTGGTGGCGCAGACGGCCCCGATCAGCCCGGCGCGTCGCGCGGTCTACGACGCCTACCTCGATTTCGATCAGCTCGTTCAGGGCGGGCGGGTGGTGCCGGGGTGGATCCCGGGGGGCACGAGTCTCTGGTACGCCGACGGCGGCCCCAACGACCGGGTGCTGCAGCGCGTGGAGCTGGCCACCGGACGCACGACGCCGCTGCTGGATGCCGAGCGGCTGCGCCGCGCCCTCGTCGAACGGCTGGGCCACGAGCCCGCCGGCCGTGGGGTGCCGTTTGCCCAGGTGGCGTTCACCGCGCCGCAGCAGCTGCGCTTCGAGCTGGAGGGGGACAACTGGCAGCTGGAGCTCGCCACCTATGCGCTGACGCGGCTACCGCGCCCCACCGCGAACGAGGGCGATCGACTGGCCACCAGCGAACTGACCCGCCAGCGGCCGCAGCCCTTCTGGCAGGAGTCCTTCACCGGCGGCGGCGAAACGCGCAATCTCGAGCGCCGCTCGCCCGACGGCCGCTGGTACCTCGGCGTGCAGGGGCATGACATCGCCCTGCGCTCGGCGACCGACGGGCGCACCCTCATGCGTACCACCGACGGCACCGCCGATTCACTGTGGACCGTGGAGACGCGCCGCTGGGAACCGTGGTCCCCCAGCGGCACGCGCTTTGTGGCGCAACGCAACGATGTGCGCGGCATGCAGAAGATGCTCGGCGCGCAATGGCTCAAGATGTTCGTGGAGCCGCTGGAGACGCGGTGGACGCGGGCGGGCGGCGTGCTGCAGGTGCCCTCGCTGTATGTGCTGGACGTGGTGTGGGGGCGTCCGGTGGCGTTGCAGCTCGGGGACACCCGCGACAGCTACCTCGAGGTCATGGGGTGGCTGCCCGACGAATCGCGCGTGCTGGTGGCCAAGTACGACCGCCTGCTGCACGCGGTCGAGGTATGGGCCGCGGACCCATCCACGGGCGAGGCCCGCGTCATCATGAGCGAGCGCTCCCCCACCTTCCTCACCAATCACCACGAGGTGGTGTGGGGCGACGATTTTCCGTGGACGATCCTTCCCGACGGCACCGGGTTTCTCTGGCGCTCGGAGCGCGACGGATGGGACCACCTGTACCGCTACGACCTGAATGGCCGCGTGGTGGCGCGCCTCACGCAGGGCAGCTTTCCTGTGACCGCGGTGGTGCGCGTGGACCAGCCGCGCGGGTGGGTGTACTTCCTGGCGCAGGGTGATCCGGCGCGTCCGTACGATCGGCATCTGTATCGGGTGCCGCTCGCGGGCGGCGGCGCGGCCCAGCGCCTCACCGAGGGGTCGGGGATGCACGAGGTGACGATGTGCCCGCTGGCCGACTGCTTCGTGGACACGTGGTCGTCCCCCGCGGGTGCGCCGCGCACGGCGCTGCGGCGGGCCGACGGCACACTGGTCACGACGCTGGGGGAGGCCAGCCTCGATCGCCTGCGTCGCGTGGGGTGGACCCCGCCGCGCGAATACGTCGTGAAGGCCGCCGACGGGAGTACCGACCTGTGGGTCACCATGTACCTCCCCTTCGACTTCGACAGCACGCGCACGTATCCCGTGGTGGAGTTCCTCTACGCGGGGCCGCAGATCGCGGTGCGCCCCACCACCTTCACCGAACCCGGACCGGCGCAGTACAACCGCGCACTCGCCAATCTGGGGTTCGTAGTGGTCACGCTCGACGCGCGCGGGACCCCCGGACGATCGAAGGCGTTCCACGATGTCGTGTTCCGGAAGTGGGGCACCTTCGAGATCGCCGACCATGCGGGCGCGATTCGCCAGTTGGGGGCCCGGCTCCCCTTCATGGATCTCACTCGCGTGGGCATCTGGGGACGCTCGTGGGGCGGGCACTACGCGCTGCGCGCGCTCGCCCAGGCCCCCGACCTCTACTCGGCGGCCTCGGTGGAGGTCCCCGGCTTCGATCCCGTGGGGAACCAGCTGTACGAGACCTATCTCGGGCTGCCGCAGCAGAACGCAGCGCTGTACGACCAGGCCAACGCCATCCTGCTGGCCCCGAAGGTGCGCGGGCACCTGCGACTCATGAGCGCCCTCAGCGATGTGGCCACCTTCCCCGAGGCGATGCGCATGTCCGAGGAACTGGTGCGTCTGGGCTTCCAGCACGAGCTGTCGATCTTCGCCAATTCGGGCCATGGTCAGGTCGGCCAGACGGCCCGCTACAACGACGAGCAGCGCACGCAGTTCTTCGTGCGCCACCTGCGCCCGTGACCCTTCAATGACTCGCTCATGACTGTCGTCCGCCGCGTGCGTCGCACGCTTCCGCTCGTCGCCCTCGTGGCGACCATCACGCCCTCCTCGTCACCCGGGCAGGTGCCCGACGCCACCCATCTGGTGGCGCAGCGCACCGTCACCATCGAACGCACGGTGATGGCGGTGTGGCCGCACATCGTGGAGCCGTCGGCGTGGAAACAGGGCAACCGTCTCACGCACGTGGGGGGACCATGGGGCGCTGCCGGCGAAGTATTCGCCGCACGCCCGGCGGCCGGGGGCGCGCCGGACTACTACCTGGTAAACGCGGAACTCGTGCCCTACCGCCGTCGCACCATGAAGCTGGTGGGGACGGATGGCACGCTCATGGGGTTCGCGACCTATTCGCTCGAGGAGCACGATGGGCGCACCACGGTGCGCTACGACGTGTTCGCGGAAACGCGACTGCCGGCCGGGCTGACGCCCGGGGCGGCGGACACCGCGCGGGCGCGCGCCGCGGCGGGACAGCGCGCCTCGGCGCAGCGTTTCGACGCGGAGCTGGCGGCCCTCAAGCGGCTGGTGGAGGCGGGGCCCCCGGAGCGCACGGGATACGCCACGACCCCCGACGGCGTGCGGCTCTGGTACCGCGAAGTGGGGCGCGGCCCCGACGTCGTGCTGGTGAACGCGGCCAACTACTTCGCCGCCAGCCTGGACGCCCTGGCCTCCGACACGCGGCGTGTAGTGACCTACGACATCCGCGGACGCGGACGTACCGACTCGGTGCCACCGGACAAGATGGGAATTCTCGAATTCGATGCCATCGACCCGGAAGTGATTCGCCAGGCCGTAGGTGCGGACAAGGTGACCATGGTGGGGTGGTCGGGCGGCGCGCTGGCGGCCTATCGCTACGCCGAGCAGTTCCCGGCGCGCGTCTCGCGGCTGGTGCTCCTGACCCCGGTGGGGCCGCGCTTTTCACCCTGGTGGGAAGACATGCGCAAGAACTCGGCGCCCCGCATGGATCCGGCACTGCAGAAGCAGATGGCCGCCCGCGTCGCCGCCGGCGAGTTTGCCGGCGACGAGGTGGGACGGTGTCGGATCGGGGCGTGGATGGGGCTGCGCACCAACTGGCCCGACTCCACCCAGTGGTATCGTGCACCCGATGTGTGCGACTCCCCCAACGAGGTCGGGTCGCGCTACAACGATTTCGTGCCTCGGCTCATTGCCAAGCTGGGGCTGTTCGACTTCCGCGAGGGGCTGTCCCGCTTCCGGCTGCCCCTGCTGGTCGTGCATGGTGACCGCGACAATCCGCCACTCGGCGGGAGCGAGGAGTGGGTAGCCGGCATGGCGCAGGGGCGCCTGCTGGTGATGCCCGGCATGGGGCACTGGCCGCAGCATGAACGCCCGGCCGAGTTGCTCGCGGCGCTGCGCGCCTTCCTCGACGGCGGTTGGCCCACGGGCGCCGCGGCAGTGCCCAGGGCGCCAGCGGCGAAGGCCCCATGATCGCCCCACGCAACGCCTTGTCACGGATCGCCGCGGCCGGTCTGACCATCGCGGGCCTGTGGAGCGCGCCATTCACCGCCCTGCCGGCGCAGAGGGCAGCCACCGACGACGCGGCGCTGCGCCGCGCGCGGGCGCTCCTGCGCGAGGTGGGGCTGGTGGACACCCACAACGACCTGCCGTGGGTGCTGCGCCTCGACCCCACGCATCCCATGGACCTCACCGCGCGCGATCTGCGCGCGCGCGGCGCCGGCGACACGGACTTGCCGAAGCTGCGGGACGGCGGGGTGGGGACGCAGTTCTGGTCGGTCTACGTGCCAAGTGACCTCTCACCGCTGAACGCCATGCGCGCCCAGCTGGAACAGATCGACCTGACCCGGCGCCTCATCGCGCGCTATCCGCGCGATCTGGGGTTCGCCGCGAGTTCGGCCGACATCCGGCGCGTGCGCGCGAGTGGACGGATTGCCTCGCTCCTGGGAATCGAGGGCGGGCACGTCATTGCCAACTCCCTGGGAGCGCTGCGGGCGTATTATGACCTCGGCGTGCGCTACATGACGCTCACCCACTTCCACTCCACCGACTGGGCCGACGCGGCAACGGAGCTGCCGCGCCACGGAGGCCTCACCCCCTTCGGCCGCGAGGTGGTACGCGAGATGAACCGCCTCGGCATGATGGTGGATATCTCGCATGTGTCGCCAGCGGCGATGAGCGCCGTGCTGGATGGGTCGGAGGCCCCGGTGATTTTTTCGCACTCGTCGGCGCGCGCCCTCACCGACCATGTGCGCAACGTGCCCGATTCGATTCTGCAGCGCATGGCGCGCAACGGTGGCGTGGTGCAAGTGAACTTCGTCACGGTGTTCGTGTCCGAGCCGCTGCGGCGCTGGTCGGAGGCGCTCATTCCGCGGTTGCAGCGGGCCACGAGCGACAGCGCGGCCGAGCGACTGCTTCGCGAGTGGACCGCCACGCACGGCCCGATGCCGCGCGCCACTCTCAAGGACGTGGCGGACCACATAGAGCACATCCGCCGCGTGGCGGGCGTCGACCATGTGGGGATTGGGGCGGACTTTTATGGCGCGACCGGCCCGATGAATGTGGTGGAGGGGATCGAGGACGTCTCGCGCTATCCGGCGCTCTTTGCCGAGTTGATTCGCCGTGGCTGGAGCGACGCGGAGCTCCGCAAGCTTGCCGGCGGAAACGTCCTGCGGGTGTTCACCGAGGTGGAGCGGGTGGCAGCGCGGCTACAGCGCACCCGTGAGCCCTCTACCGCCACCATCGAGGCGCTGGACGGGGCGAAACGTCCCGCCACACCGCCGGGAGGCCACTGATGCTGAACGGGCTCTATACGCTGCTGTCGCAGCCGTTTGGTGGGGCGCTGTTGGGCGGCGTCCTGCTGGTGCTGGGCGGGCTGGTGGCGCTGGCCGCGCGTCGCCGCGGGCGGGTGCTGCGCCTGGTGGCGCTGGCTCCCGCGCTGATCGGGGTGGTGCTCACCGCCATGGGCACCAAGGGGGGACTCGACCAGCAGCGCGCCATGGCAGCGGCGCCGGCGCCGGGGACGCTGGTGGATGTCGGCGGGTACCGGCTGCACCTGCTCGCCGAAGGGAACGCGCGCGGTGGCGCGACGGTGGTGTGGATCCCCGGCGCGCACGAGCAGGGGAACGCACTGTACCACCTGCATCGGGCCATGCGCGGCGAGACCCGGTCCATTCTGTTCGATCGCGCGGGCACCGGGTGGAGCGACCCCGGCCCCTTTCCGCGGCGCACGCGGGTGGAGGCGGAAGAGCTGGAGA
>NZ_JBIJAW010000267.1:0-4583 GCF_044345575.1 Gemmatimonas sp. | reverse complement strand
AAGCGGGGGCCGAAGAGGCGCGCACTGACCTTGGGGCTGTTCACCCCGAGGCCCACGCGCACGCCGCGGGCCACGAGCGCGGCCGAGTCCATGCCGAACCAGGCAGTGAGCGTGCCCGGCTGCCGCAGACGGGCGCTGTCGCGCGGCACGAAGATCCCCGGAATCGTGTCGGCGCTGCCATCGGCACCACGCGACAGATGCAGCACCGCCGGCTGCCCTTCCCACGCCGAATTCACCACGCCGCCACGCTCACGCAGCGTCACGGTACCGTCGCCGCGAATGCCCGCCACGTGGTACGCGACTTCGTCCATGTGCGCCATGAACACCACCGTGTCTCGCGCGGGGCCGATGCTCACGATGAGATTGCCCACGCTGTCCACCACCGCGCGCTGCTGCGCCCACGCCGGCAGGGCCGCACGGATCGCTTCGCGCACGCGCCATTCGTGCATGGGCACGCCGGGCAGGTCGGCGAGCGACGCGAGCAGCTTCATCGTGGAGGCGTGCGCATCGCCAGCCGCCGGCGTGTCGGCGTGTGCACTCGCCCGACGGCGCCGCGGAATGGTGGCCCAGGTGTTGGTGCCCGTGCTACTCACGCCCGCGGCCTTGGTGACCTCGGCCAGCAGCCATTCGGCTTCGCGACTGTTGAGGCTCTCCACCAGCGTGTTGGCATGGCGCACGGCCGGCGAGAGGACTCGCACCGAATCGGCGCGGGCCGCACGGAAGACCCCGATATTCACCGCGGGGAGTGCGCCGGCGCGTGCCCAGCGCTGGGTGCGCGTGCTGCGCCCGCCCATGAGCAGGGTGATTTCGTCGGCCTTGAACTGCGGCGCGCGCGCGAGCACGCCGCCGAGTCCCGGCCAGCCGAGCGTGCTCTGCGTGCTGATGATGAACATCGTCTCGCCCTGCGTGACCGTTCCGCGCGCGGCCGTCACGAGTGCTGCGCATCCGGCGCGCTGGGCGGCGAAGCTTCCCGCGACCTGCTCACTGTAGCTCCATGCGTCGAGCCGGCGCTGCACCGGGTCGAGCAGTTTGACACCAAGCGCGGCCACCTCGGCCGGTGACGACGCGCCCACATCCACCCACAGGTCGTCGGCGCTCACGACGAGGGAATCGCGGCGGTGCTGCTGCGCGAAGTGCCCGTTGGCGATGGCCGCGACGGCGGTAACGGGACCGCGATCGGTGAGGATCTCGAGCTGCTGCCCCTCGTGCGCCTGATCCCAGAGCGGATGCGCGACGTTACCGACGCGGTGTAATCGCAACAATCCGTCAGCCGTGATCTGCGTGACGGCGAACCCTGCGCGATCGATGCCGCACGCCACCACCCGTTTCGGCGAACCCGATCCCTTGCGCAGCACGAGATTGCCGGCGGCATCGGCCTTCCACGTGCCACCCGTGAACGCATTGAGCGTGGGGATGAGCGACGGGGTGGTGCGCATCTCGAGTCCCACAGGGGCGTCGAACGCGACCCACGACGCGATGGCGGGCTGCTGTGCGGACATGGAGACCGGCGCGGCGAGGGCGGCGGCGAGGGCGAATCGCTTGCTCATGGGAGGGATAGCTGTTGATGGCGATCGCGCGTCACCGCGCTGCCTGGTGCGTCGGGACCGACGCGCTTCACGGCTTGGTTGGGGCTTTTCCGCCACCGCGCGCCACGGCGCGCACGCGGAGGCCATCGCTCAACGATTCGGGCGGGTTCACGACGAGTGCATCGCCGGCCTTCACGCCGTCGAGTACTTCCACCGAGGTGCCAAAGTCGCGGCCGAGGGTGACCGGCACGAGTTGGACCGTGTCGTTTTCGACGCGCGCGACGAGCGTGCCCTCGCCGCGCACGATGAGCGCGATGGCCGGAATGCGCAGCGACGCCCCTGTGGAGGGGACCGTGAACTGCACCTGCGCATACATGCCCGGGAGCAGTGTGCGCGCGCGATTCGGAATGTGGAGTTCGGTGAGCAGCGTGCGGGTGACCGGGTCGATGGCGCCGGCGGTGCGCACGACGGTGCCCGCCACGGAGGCATCGCCGGCGTCGCGGACGAGCACACGCGCGCGCATCCCGGCGCGTACGCGCGCCGCTGCGCTCTGCGGCACATTGAGCATCACACGTACGGTGTCGGTCTGCACCAGCGTGAGCAGTGGCCGCGCCGCTGCGGCGGCACCGGCCACCACCAATGCCCCGAGATCGACGGTGCGCGATGTGACCACGCCGGAGAACGGCGCGAGCACCGCACCGAACCGCAGCACCTCGCGCAGGTTGGCCACGTTGGCTCTGGCTGCACGGAGATTGGCCTCCGTGACGTTCGCCTGCGCCTGGCGCTCGTCGAGCTCCTGCGGTGTCACCACCCCCTGCTGTGCGAGCTGCTGCCACCGCCTGAGCGAGGTACGCGCCAGCGCGGCACTGGCCTCGGTCTGTTCCACCACGGCGGCCGCCTGCATCGCCTGCTCGCGCACCTCGGGCATGTCGAGCACGAGCAATGTGTCGCCCGTGCGCACCACCGAACCGATGTCCACGCGGAGCGCCCGTACGAAGCCGTTCGCGCGCGCGAAGATCGGCGTTTCATGCAGGCCGGTGACACTCCCTGGGAGCTCGAGTGGGGTACTCGTGGTGTCCTTGCGCACCTTCTCCGTGAACACCGTGGGCGCGGCGTTCACCTGCTCGCGTTCGGTGTCGCGGGCGCGCGATTGCGCGATGCGCGGGAGTGCTCCCGCGGCGAGCATGCCGCCGAACACCAGAACCAGCACGATGGGGAGCACACGTCCCTGACGGAGACGTGCAGTGGGGTGAGTGGTCATCATGAAACCGGTACAGGAATCGGCGCCGAACCATGGCCGGCCACCGGTGCAGACAGGGGATCAGGGCGCGCACGCCCCGCACGCAAACGGCTGTACACGAGCGGCAGCAGTGTGAGCGTGGCGACCGTGGCGAACGTGAGACCGCCGATCACCGCGCGCCCGAGCGGGGCGTTCTGCTCGCCACCTTCACCAATGCCCAGCGCCATGGGCACCATACCCACCACCATTGCTGCTGCCGTCATGATGACGGGACGCAGACGCGTGGTCGCGGCTTCGAGCGCCGCGTCGAACGCGGAGAGGCCGGCATCCATGCGCTCGTTGGCGAAGGCCACCACGAGAATACCGTTGGCGGTGGCCACGCCCACACTCATGATGGCGCCCATGAAGGCTGGCACGCTGATGGTGTTGCCGGCTGCGAACAGCATCCAGATCACGCCGGTCAGCGCGACGGGCAGGGCGCTGCTGATGATGAACGGGTCGAGCCAGCTCTGGAAGTTGATGACCATGATGAGATACACGAGCACCACGGCGAAGAGCAGCCCGGTCGCGAGTCCCTTGTAGGATTCGCGCATGCTCGCCACCTGACCGCGCATCACGAGGGTCGTGCCCTTGGGGAGCGAGGGGCGAAGGGAGTCGAGCACCATGTCGATGTCGGCCGCCACGGCGCCAAGATCGCGGTGCTGCACGTTGGCGTAGACATCGAACACCGGCGACACGTCGTAATGGCTCACCACGGCCATGCCGCTACCGCGCGAAATGGTGGCGACGTTCTCCAGCAGCTGCGGAGTGGCGCCGCCGGCGCCCGACACCGGGGTCTGCCCCAGCGCCTCGAGCGACGGCACCCGGTACTGCGGCGTCTGCACGCTCACGGTGTACTGCACGCCGTTCTGCGGGTTGAGCCACACGTTGGGTTGCGTCTGTCCACTCGACGACAGCGAGACGAGCAGGTCGCTCGCCACCTCACGCGTGGTGAGGGAGAACGAACCGGCGCGGGTGCGGTCCACATTCACATTGAGCTGCGGTGCCTCGAGACGCTGCTGCAGGTACACATCCACCGCGCCGGGAATCTCGCGCAGCCGCTTCTCCAGCGCGCGTGCCACCACGATGTTCTCGGCGCGGTTGGTGCCCGTGACCTGCACGTTCACCGGGGCAGGCAATCCGGCGTTGAGGATCTGCCCGATGATGTCGGCCGACTGGAAGAACACGTTGGGAAACTCGTCGCGCATCACGCGGCGGATTTCGCTCGCGTACTTCGCCGTCTCGCCTGCGCGCTCTTCGCTGAGCACCACCAGCAGGTCGGCGTCGGTGACGCCGGTGGTGGGATTATCGCTGAACGCGAGGTTGGTGAGGCTCGTGCTGGCGATGCCGACGTTGTCGAGAATCGTGGCGACGTCCTGCGGCGGAATGATGGTGCGGATACGCGCCTCCACGGCGGCCACCATGCGCGCCGTCTCCTCGAGACGGGTGCCCACCGGTGCGCGCAGGTGCAGGCGGATCTGCCCGGCGTCCACCTGCGGGAAGAAGTCGCGTCCGAGCCACGGGACGAGCGCCCCCGCGGACACGATCACCAGCACGATGCCGACCAGCAGGCGGGCCGGCTTGGCCAGCATGGCGCCGAGTGCGAGGCGATAGCGCACGCGCTGTCCCTCGAACCACTGCTCGAAGCCGTAGTGCATGCGGGCGAAGAGCCCGGGACGCTGCGGCAATCCGGCGCGCTTCGCTTCGATGGCGCGCTCGCGCTGCATGGCGAACTTCACGAGCGTCGGCACGAGCGTGCGCGAAATCACGTACGACGC
>NZ_JBIJAW010000266.1:0-4591 GCF_044345575.1 Gemmatimonas sp. | reverse complement strand
TGCCACTCGTGAGCGACGACTGGGAGAAGATCACGACGTGGCGCGGCGTGGGAGGCGAGCCGCGCTCCGTGCGGCGGCGCGTGGCGCAGGCGGTATCGCGCGCGCATGCCCAAGGACGCCGACTCCGCTTCTGGAACACGCCTGACACGCCGGCGGTGTGGCGACTGCTCGTCGAGTGCGGCGTGGATCTGATCGGTACGGACGACCTCAACGGGCTTCGCGCGTTTCTGACGGGGCGCGCCGAGTGATGTGATTGCCGCTGTGCCCAACGTGATACCGTACGTCACTCTCCACTGGAGTCCCACTGGTACCGTACCCGACCACCGGCCCGCTCGTTCTCGACGGCGGCCTCGCAACTGAGCTCGCACGACGCGGCTTCGATCTCTCCGACGCGTTGTGGTCAGCTGGGGTGCTCGCTGATGCCCCCGAGGCCATCGAAGCCGTGCATCGCGAGTACTTCGAGGCGGGCGCCGATGTTGCCATCACGGCGAGCTATCAGGCGAGCTTCGAGGGGTTCGCTGCGCGCGGGTACTCGCACGACGAGACGGTGCGCCTGCTTCGGCAGTCGGTGGCCCTCGCGCAGGCCGCGCGTGCACACGTATTGACGCACGCGAGAGTGGCTCCCCGAACGCTGTGGGTCGCCGCCTCGGTGGGGCCATATGGCGCGACGCTGCACGACGGTTCGGAATATCGTGGCGACTACGGATTGGATGAGCAGGCGTTGGTCGATTTCCATCGGCCGCGCATCGAGGCGCTCCTCGGCGCCCGCCCCGATTGGCTCGCCTGTGAGACGTTGCCGTCGTTGCTGGAGGCGCGAGCGATCGTGCGCGTGCTGCGGGAACATCCCGATGCGCGCGCGTGGATCACTTTCACCTGTCGCGATGGCGCTTCCACCTCCGGCGGCGATGCCATTGCCGAATGCGCTCGCATCCTCGACGCGGAGCCGCAGGTGATGGCGATGGGGGTGAACTGCGTGGACCCGGTCCTGGTGGCGCCGCTCGTACGCGCCATGGCCGCCGCCACCGACAAGCCGATCGTCGTGTACTCCAACTCGGGCGAGGTGTGGAACGCCGTGGCCCGTTGCTGGGAAGGCACGGCGACGCGATTCACCACCTATCTCGACGGGTGGATCGCGGCCGGGGCCTCGTGGATCGGCGGATGCTGCCGCACGACACCCGACGACATTCGCGTCGTGCGGGCGCGTCTCGATACGGCATAAACGCGGCGACCCGACCGCGGTAGCGCTACTGCGGCAACGCGTACGCCACGATCTCCGACGCCTGCCCGGCGGCGGTCGTCGCGAACACCACGTATTGCCGTCCGTCGTGCAGGTACGTCATCGGGATGCCTGTCTGCGTGCCGCTCGGAATGTCGAGGCGCGCGATGCGTGCCCCGGTGCGCTTGTCGAGCACCCAGAAGTTGCTGCTCCCGTTCGTGCCTTCACCGGCGAAGAGCAGCGTGCGCGTCACCAAGAGGCCTGCACGCGACGTGCGGCCGGTGTTGGGAATGCTGGCGGGCGGCAGCTTGAGGCGCTCGGCGACATACGCCGGCGTATCGCCGTTCGGTACCATCCACGCATGGTTGCCGGTCGTGAGGTCGATGGCGGTGATGCGGCCCCAGGGCGGCTTCACGAACGGCACGCCGGGCGCGAGCTGACCGCCACGGCCGCCCGCGATGTAGTTCATGTCTGAGACCTTGCCACCGGGCAGCAGGGCCAGAAATGACGGTGCCGTGACCGACGGGATGTACAGATAGCCCGTTTCGGGATCGAGCGCGCCACCCTCCCAGTTGGCACCTCCCGTCGATGCCGGCAGCGTGAGCGTGCCACGCGTGCCGTCGGCCGCGTTCTGCAGCGACGGCGGGGTATAGAGCGGCCCCCAACGAAACTGACGGGCGATCTCCCGCGCCCGCGCGCGGAGCTCCGGCGTGAAGTCGAGCAGGTCGTCTTCCCCGAAGCCCTGCCGCTCGAAGGGGGCGGGCTTGGTGGGGAACGGCTGCGTGGGGCTGTACCACTCGCCGGGCACGTCCCCCTTGGGCACCGCGCGCTCTTCGATCGGCCAGACCGGTGTGCCGGTCACGCGGTCGAGCACGAACACGAATCCCTGCTTGGTAAGCTGGGCCAGGATCCGTCGCGGCTTTCCCTCGATCGTGAGGTCCGCGAGAATCGGGGCGGTGGTGTTGTCCCAGTCCCAGATGTCGTGGTGGATGGTCTGGAAGTGCCACACACGCTTCCCCGTGCGCGCGTCGAGCGCGAGGATGCTCGTGGAGAAGAGGTTGTTGCCCGGCCGATGACCACCGTAGTAGTCGCCGGTTGCCGCTTCGGTGGGGAGATAGACGTAGCCGAGTTGCGCATCCCACGAAATCTGGGCCCACGCGGCCGCGTTGCCGGTGTAGGCCCACGACTTCTCGAGCCAGCTGTCGTTGCCGAACTCACCCGACTCGGGGATGGTGTGGAACGACCAGAGCAGACGCCCGGTACGCACATCGAAGCCGCGAATGTCGCCGGGCGTGTTCACCTTCGACGGCGGCTGCATGCCCACGTGGAGGGCGGCGCCGACGACCAGCACATTGCCGATAATGGCGGCCGGCGAGCTCGCGCCGATCGAGCCGTCCACCGCGACGCCTTCACGCGTGCGGAGATTCTTCTGCAGATCCACGACGCCGTTGCGCCCGAATCCGGCAATCGGCTGGCCATTGGCGGCGTTGAGCGCGATGAGATGGTAACCGGGCGTGACGACGAAGATCCGGTCATCGCCCTTGCCGTCCGACCAGTACGACACGCCGCGCCCCGAATTCACGCGCGGTGCCTTGGCGAGCCGGTCACGCTCGTCGAATCGATACATCCACAGCGTTTCCCCCGTGGCCGGATCGATGGCGACCACGTTGCGGTGCATGCCGGCGGTGGCGTACAGACGGCCCTTCACGAAGATGGGCGTCGTCTGGCTGGCGGCTGCCGGGTTGGGCCCCTGGTTTCGCGCGCTCCATCGCCATGCGACTTCCAGCTTCGCGGCATTCGACGCGTTGATCTGGTCGAGCGACGAGTACCGGGTGTGTCCCGGGTCGCCGCCGTAGATCGGCCATTCGGTACCGGCGCCGCGTTGCGCACTCAGTGTGGCGGGGAGCGCCAGCACGGCGAGGAGAAAAAGCCGACCCATCAGAGGCTCCATCGGGGAGAAGGTGATGCGGGTGTCGCGAGAGCGTACCCCGCGATGACCGTATTCGCTAGGTCGACGAACGCCACCCTGCGCCGCATATTCGCCAGACCATGATCAGCATCTTCAACGACGTCATCGGCCCCGTCATGCGCGGCGCCTCGAGCTCACACTGCGCGGCGGCACTGCGCATCGGCCGTCTCGCGCGCGACCTCATGGGTGGCCGAATCACCCACGTGCTCGTCGAGTTCGATGTGAACGGCTCGCTGCCAGCCACCCACACGAGTCAGGGGTCCGACATGGGCCTCTTCGGCGGCCTGCTGGGGTGGGACGCGGCCGACGCCCGCCTTCCGCTGTCCCCCACGCATCTGCAGCAGGCCGGCGTGCAGGTGGAGATCCGCTACATCGATTGCCACGATCCGCATCCGAACACGTATCGTCTCACGCTGTCGAATGCGGATGAGCGGCACACGATGATCGCCATCTCCACCGGAGGCGGTATGATCGAAGTGCTCGAGATCGACGGTGCGCGCGTCTCGCTGGACGGCGGTGCCCGCGTGGAGATCGCGGGTCGTGTGCTGCATCCGGTGTTGCCGGTGCACTCCAATCCGCAGGCCGTCCTGCCGTTCCGGAGTTGTGCCGAGCTCATGGCCCTCGACGGCGGCCGCGAGATCCCGCTCTGGCAGTGGGCCGTGGAGTACGAAAAAGCCCGCGGCAATCTCTCGGGCGAGGCCGTGCACGCGATGATGGTGGACATCGTCCGCATCCTTCGCGCCTCCATCGCCGAAGGCATCGCCGGCACGACGTACGCCGATCGCCTGCTCGGACATCAGTCGGGCAAGTTCGCCGAGGCGATGGCACGCGGCACGCTGCTCGACGCGGGTGTACTCAATCGCACCGTGCTGTACACCACGGCGCTCATGGAAGTGAAGAGCGCGATGGGCGTGATCGTGGCTGCGCCCACCGCCGGCGCCTGCGCGGCACTGCCCGCCAGTTGCATTGCGGTGGCCGAGTGCCGGGAGCAGAGCGAGGACGACATGGCGCGCGCGATGCTCGCGGCTGGACTGATCGGCGTGTTCATCGCGGGCCCGTGGACCTTTGCGGCCGAAGTGGGTGGATGTCAGGCCGAGGGTGGGAGCGCGGCCGCCATGGCTGCCGCCGCACTGGTGACGCTGGCCGGCGGCACGCTCACGCAGGCCACCGGCGCGGCGAGCATGGCCCTGCAGAGCATGCTCGGCCTCATCTGCGATCCGGTCGCCGCGCGCGTGGAGATCCCGTGCCTCGGCAAGAACGTCATTGCGGCGAGCAATGCGGTGTCGTGCGCGAATATGGCACTGGCGGGCTACGATGCGATGATTCCGTTCGACGAAGTGGTCGCGGCCGCCGCGAGTGTGGCCGAGCGCATGCCACGTGAGCATCGCTGCACGGCGCTCGGCGGG
>NZ_JBIJAW010000265.1:0-4672 GCF_044345575.1 Gemmatimonas sp. | reverse complement strand
CATAGCGCACGGTGGCCCCGTTCCCCTTGAGCGCCTGGTACATGCGCTCGCTCTGCATGGGGAACGTGCCGGTGTTGTTGTCGGCCATGCCGTGAATGAGCAGGATCGGATCCTTGATCCGGTTGGCATACGTGAACGGCGACATGCGCTCGTACAGCTCTGGCGCCTCCCAGTACGAACGCTCCTCGCCCTGGAAGCCAAACGGCGTGAGGGTACGATTGTAGGCCCCGCTGCGCGCGATGCCGGCCTTGAACAGCCGCGTGTGCGCCAGCAGGTTGGCCGTCATGAAGGCGCCGTAGGAGTGTCCGCCCACGGCGATGCGATCACGATCGGCCACCCCCATGGCCACGAGCGTATCCACGGCGGCCTGCGCACTCGCGGTGAGCTGCTCCACGTACGTGTCGTTGGGCTCCTTTCCGTCGAAGGCCACGATCGGCATCGTCGGATCGTCCATCACGCCGTACCCCTGGGTCAGCATGAACAAGTGCGACATCCCGGCGGGACGCGTGAAGCGATAGGGCGACCCCGTGACCTGCGAGGCCGCCTCGGCGGAACGGAATTCGAGGGGGTACGCCCACAGCAGGAATGGCAACGCCCCGTCCTTTGCCTTGTCGTAGCCCGGCGGGAGGTGCACGGTGGCCGACAGCTGCACGCCATCCTTGCGCTTGTACGTGATGCGCTGGCTCGTGACGCCGGCGAACTGCGGCGCCGGATCGGTGAACGCCGTGAGCGCGCGCGGCGCCCCCTTCCGCCCGAGTTCGCGCACGAAGTAGTTGGGCGGCTCCGACTTGGACTCCCGCCGCGTGACCACGCGCGTGCCGGTCGCGTCCAGCACGCTGGTCACCTGCTCGAAGTACGGCGCCGCACTGCGGAAGAGGCGCGTGGATTGCCCGTTGGCGAGCTCATACCGATCGAGGAACGGTTGGTCGCCCGCGGGGCTGGCCCCGGGTCCGGTCAGGAAGGCGTGGCGTCCGTCCGGTGTGGTGAGCAGTCGCACCCGGCCACGCGCATCGCGGGTGGTGAGGAACTCACCGGGATCGCCGTACCGGTCTTCGCTGCTGCGCTCCCACAGCTGGCGCGGCGCGGCCGCACCCGACGGGTCGATGAGCCAGGTGCGGGTCCGGCGCGTACGCGCGTCGAGCTCGCGAGCGATCGCCCGGGTCGGCGAGTCCCACGTGATGCTGGTCGCGCGGTATTCCGTCTCCACCAGCGTCGTCGCTCCGCTCGCGAAGGGCGCCGGCAGCAGCAGCACGCGGTCCCGCTTCGCGACCTTCGCGGCGGGATCGCCGCCATCGAGGGCCTCGATCCACGCGAGGGTCGCGTCGGCGTCGCTGCGCCACCCGATGGTACGTGGCCCGGTGAGCGCTGAACCGCCACCCCACGGGACCCGTTCGATGAGCGGGCGGTCGGCCACGGTCTTCACCACCCGACCGTCCACGGCCCACACGTCGGTGCGGGTGGGGAAGTACTCCAGGGGCACCGTGTACGAAAACGGGCGCGAGACGGTGCTCACCAGCAGGAAGCGCCCGTCGGGCGACGGATCGACGCCGGTGCGCATGGCCGGTGGGCCGAGGGGCGTCACCGTTCCGTCGAGCGCAACGAGGGCCAGCTGGCTCGTGGCGAAGTGCTCGAAGACCCGCTCGTCGTACGGACTCTTGAGCAGATCCTGATAGGTCGCGGCCCGTTCGGCCCGACCACTCAGCGCTTCCTGCACGATGGGGCCATCATGCGGCGGCAGGCCGAGCCCGCTCCCTGTGCGCCGCCCGCCATCGTCGCCGCGCCACGCCTCGCGCCGACCGAAGCCAGCCGCCGGTGGGCGACCCTGCTGCAGCAGATTTTCGAGGTCGACTCGCTCGCGTGTCCCACCTGCCACGGCGCCATGCGCATCGTCGCGTTCATCACCCAGGCGTCGGTGATCGACCAGATCCTCGCGCACCTCCGCACCCGCGCCTCCCGTGCGGCGCACGCGACCCACGCCGGCGCGAGGAGCCCCCCATCGACGCGGGCCCCCGCGAGCCGGGGGGCGTCACGCGCCCCACGTCCGTCGGCCGACGCCCCGACCGTCCCCTGAGCACGGCCCCGCCGCCCCGCCGCCACGCGGGGACCTTCGGCGTGGGCGGCGGTCCCACCGGCGCGACGGATGGGCCCCCGCCGGCATCGCTCCCCCCGCGGTGCCCGCCGTTCCCACGGCCCTCGAGGCGCGCGAACCAGTCCGCGGGCACGCCAATGCCCGTCAGACGGTGCTCGCGCGGGCGGTGATCGCGTCGGATACTCGACGGATAGCCGACCCGCCCCGATTGAAATTCCTATCCCGTCCTGGCCCGGGTGCTGGTCCATATCCCGGACAACGGGTACGTCACGACGCGATACCGTGGCGGGTACGCCACCCCCCTGCGGCATGCGGGAGAAGGCGGCGCGGGCAACGGCGTCATGGCCAACCGCGTGGTGCTCGACATCGCTGCCCCGGCGGCGGTCGTGTGAAGCTTCCTCTCCAGCATCCGCAACGCGCCCGAACCGGGAGAAGGTCTCCTTGAACGGGGGAGCAAGCAGACCGGCGCGCGTGGCGCGCTACACGGCGCAGCGGCGTGAATTCCAGGAGGCGAGCAGCAAGGGCGACGAGGCGCTCAAGCCGGATATGGAGGCGGCGGCGAGGCGTTGGCAGGTTGCCGCGACGTGATCACGTGACGTCGTCCGCGACGTGCCATGTCGTGATTTCCTCGAGCGGCTTTCGCGTGAAGTCCGGGACAGTCGCCTCGGCGTGCGGGAACCCCACCGGAAGGACCAGCACGGCCGTCTCGTTCTTGCCGCGATTGAGCAACTCCCGCAGGAATCCCGTGGGGGTCGGTGTGTGCGTGAGCGTCACGAGCCCCATGTGATGGAGCGCCGTGATGAACATCCCGGCCGCGATCCCCACTGATTCGTCGACGTAGTAGTTCTTGCGCTTGGTGCCATCGGGAAGGATGCCGTAACTCTGCTTGAAGAGCACGACGATCCACGGCGCGTCCGTCAGGTGCTCCTTGACCCAGTGCGTCCCGATCGGCGCGAGCGCCGTCCGCCACTCCTCACTCATTCGGCGCTGGTACGTTTCGAACTCCTCGCGTTCGGCCGCCTCGCGAATGCGCGCCTTGAGCGCGGGGTCGCCGATGACCACGAAGTGCCATGGCTGGTGATGCGCGCCCGACGGCGCCGTTCCCGCCGTCCGGATGGCCAGTTCAACCAGCTCGCGAGGGACGGGGTCCGTGCTGAAGTGGCGAACCGTGCGGCGCCGATTCATCTCGGCGTAGAATCCCGTGGCCAGCGATCGCATCTCCGATACCGGACGACGCGCGTATGCGGCCAGCGGGACGAGGCGGGCCTCCTCGCGCCCGGGATACACCATGTCGTGGCTCGGCGTCGGCCGACGCTCGCTCGGGTCAGTCATCGGTGGCGGGATGGTGAGGCGAGGCCTGAGGCAGGCGACGAAGCCTCGCGTCGCGCCTTTACTACGAGTCTCAATACATGAGATGTGATCTCGTAGATTGATACCTTACGTTACCCGCACCGCAGACGGGTCGCAAGAGCCGTTCTGGATCGCGTCGCCACCGTGGGTGGCCGGCGCGTGGCGCGAGTTGGTTGCAGTCGGCGGCGATCGTGCGCGCCGTCCCGCATGTACCCCATCACCGCGCCCGAGGCCAGCGATGCCACGGCCCACCCCATACTCGCCACCGCGAGCACCAGCCGCGCCCCGTACCGGTCGCCCATGGCGCCGCCGGGGACTTGCCCAATCGTGTAAGCAAGTTGGAACCCCCACGCGGAGATCACCCCCATCTGCACCATGCTGAGCCCCAGTTCGGGGGCCATGTACTCCTGCGCGATTGCGATGTTGGTGCGCAGCGCATAGGCCACCAGCCCAAGAAGGGCGAGCAACCAGACCACGCGGCGCGAGGACGTCGGGGAATCGGAGGCGGGCATTGGCGCGGGGAGGGTGAGAAACCACGCGCAGGCCGCGCGGGTCGAGCCGGTCGAGAATACGACACGGCCCGTCTCTACGCCATGTGCCCGGCTACATCGCCGTCTTCGCCCGCTTCAGATACCAGTCGAGCCACGCTGCCATCTCGGCCAATGTGTGCCCCACACTCGCGCGCGCGATACCCGTGCGACTCACCGGGAGTTGCATGTACCGCACGGTGGCCCGTTTCCCCTTGAGCGCCTGATACAGGCGTTCGCTCTGGATGGGGAACGTGCCGGTGTTGTTGTCGGCCATACGGTGGATCAGCAGGATGGGATCCCTGAGCCGGTTGGCGTACAGCCGGGCGGCCAGGGCGCGCCGCTGTCGTCAGTCAAGGACTGGACCGATTTTCACCAGCGATTGCTCGCTTGGCACACTAAGTACCTGAGGCCAGCCGGGGGCAATCAGCAGCCGGATTAAGAGCGCGGCCCTCGGTGACAGGCGGCTCGTCCCGCACGCCCTCGGGCGCCTGTCACGCCGACCCCGACCGCCCCCCAACTTCGGGATCTCCCTGCTTGCCGTTACGTGGTCCCTGAGGCATGCTAGCGAATACCAGCTTATCACTCCCCAGGAGCAACGCCACATGGCAGTGACCAACGTCAGCGACCCGCAGTACTACCACAAGGTCGTCGATTGCCAATGGGCCTGTCCGGCCCACACCAACGTCCCCGGCTACATCCGCCT
>NZ_JBIJAW010000264.1:0-4678 GCF_044345575.1 Gemmatimonas sp. | reverse complement strand
GCGATGGCGGTGCCGAAGGCGGGCGAGGCGGCACTCGATCCCAACTGGTCCACGAAGCCCGTCACCTACTTCGCCGGTGGCTCGGGGCTGTCCGGTACCGTGCACGACTACGCGCGGTTCCTGCAGATGGTGCTCAACGGTGGTGAGCTCGACGGCGTGCGCCTGTTGTCGCGCAAGACGGTGCAGATGATGCTCACCAACCAGATCGGTCAGCTGCAGCCCAATTACGGGCTCGGCTTCGCCGTGGAGACAGAGCAGAACGACTTCCGTTCGCCGAAGTCACTCGGCTCATTCTGGTGGAGTGGTGCCTTCCAGACGTTCTACTGGGTGGATCCCCAAGAGAAGCTCATCGCACTCTGCTACACCAACGTGTACGGCACCGGCGCGCGACTGGGGGCGCTGTTCGAAACGCTGGTGTACGACGCGCTCAAGTAGCGCCATTGGATTGCGTACTCGGGGGCGGCGGCGTCCAGCCGCCCTCGAGCAGATGCACAATGGGCAGGAACAGCGGCGACGGCAGCGCATCCCACGCGAACCAGGCCCACGCGTCGCACTTGTCGGGCTCGAGCCGTTGCGGCTCGCCCGCCTCGCTCTCGGCGAGCACGAACAGCGTGACGTAGTGCTTCTCGGCCGCCGGCTCAGCCGCCGCAAAGACGTCGTTGGTATACGGCCCCTGCCCGATGATGCGCACGGCGAGCCCGGTTTCCTCCAGCACTTCGCGCTGCGCGCACGCGAGCACCGATTCGCCCCATTCGAGATGCCCGCCGGGGAACTGCCACACGCCGTCGCCGTGCGACGTGCTGCGGCGCTTGCCCAACAGCACGCGGTCCCCGCGCTGCACGATGACGCCCACGCCGATGCGGGGCAGGCGGGATGTGGTCATGATGGATTGCGAGAGCACGGCGGTCACATTATCCGAAAATGTGGTGGTGTCGTGATGGACCATGCGCGAATATCGCGTGCGGGAACCGTTGTCGGGTAGCGCACGGGTCTGCTGTCCTCCGTTCCCGGATGTTGCCTGTGCCTGCGGGACCCGATGTTGTCTCTCGAAGGGTGCGGCGATCCCCGCCCACCGGTCAACGCGCCCCACGAGTCGATCATGCTGAACAATCTGCCGCTTCATGCCCTCATCGTGCACATGCCCATAGCGCTCACCGTTCTGGTGCCGATTTTCGCGGTGCTGGGCCTCTGGCTGGGTCGGCGCCTGTTGAAGCCGCACGTGGCCTGGGCGCTGCCGGTGGGGATGCTGGCGCTGCTGCTGGTGAGCGGTTTCGCCGCGGAAAAGACCGGCGAACAGCAGGAGGATCGGGTCGAGAAGGTGGTGCCCGAAGCCGCCTTCGAGAAGCACGAGGAGGCCGCCGAGCTGTTCCTCGTGGTCACGGGCGGCGTGCTGGTGCTGGCGGCCGGCGGGCTCATGAGCAACTCGCTCGGCAAGACGATGCGGGTGGTCGGCACCGTGGGGACACTCGCCGTGCTGGCGGCCGGGTGGAATGTGGGCCACAGCGGAGGGCAGTTGGTGTATCAGTACAACGCGGGGGCGGCGTACAGCACTGGCGCGGTGGGGGCCACAGAAGGCGCGTCGACGGCGGGAGAGGATGAGGATGACAAGTAAGGCCTAACACCCACCCACGACCCTCAACGCATGACCCTTCACCCTGAACGGGCGTGCTGTCAGCCCCCTCACCGGCCCATCGGTTCGAGCGACTGACGGCACGCCCGTTCAGGGTTGAGGGTCGTGTGTGAAGGGTTATGGGTGGGTGCTCGCCACATCGGTGCTCACGCCAACTCCGTCCTCCGCCCCCTCTCCCGCAAATACGCTTGCCACAGAATGCGTGCGGCGGTGGCACGATGCGGTGCCCACCGGCTCGCGAGATGCTGCGCTTCATTGCTGGTGGGCACACGATCGAGTCCGCGCACGTCGCGCAGTGCCATGTGTAGCGCGAGGTCGCCGGGGGGCCACGCATCGGGGCGACCGAGGGCGAAGAGGAGATAGACGTTCGCCGTCCACGGGCCGATGCCAGGTACTCGCTGCAGGTGGGCGAGCACGTCGTCATCGGGGAATGATGCGAGCGCGGCGAGATCGAGGCGCGCTTCCACCACCTGCTCGGCCAGCGCGACCCAATACGCCGCCTTCTGACGTGTCACCCCAAGGGCGCGCAGTCCGTCGGCGCCGAGTGCGACGATGCTAGAGGGGTGAACACCACCTTCGATGCTGGCGTCGAGGCGCCTAAAGAGCGACGCCGCCGATTCGAGCGATACCTGCTGTTCAAGAATGATGCGGGCGAGCGTCACGAAGCCTTCCGGACGCGGCCACAGCGGTGGTGTACCGTCGCGTGCGACGAGCGCGGCCAGCGCCGCATCGTGCGCGCATAATGCCTGCACCGCCTCCTGCAGCGCCGCTGCATCGAGACGGCGCGGCGCGCTCATCCCGCCTGTGCCGGCAGCGCGCCGATGCGCTGCCCCATCGTCACCGATGCGCCGAGCGTGAGCGGTTCGATCACGCCCGCGTCGCGCGAGCACACCAGCACCACGGTGCTACCGAACTCGAAGTGACCGAGCTGGTCACCGGCGGTGAGTGAGATGGGCGGCGAATAGCTTCGGCGCTGCACCTCGCGGCGACGCGCGTTGGTGTGCAGGTCATCGAACACGAGACGTGTCATCCCCACCATGGTGGCGCCCACCGGCACGATGGCCATGCGGCCACCCTGTTCTCCGTCCATCATGACGACGATGCGCTCGTTCACGGCGAAGAGATCGGCCACGTGGGTGACCGCCGCCGCGTTCACCGGCCACAGTTCCCCGGGGATGTACGCGGCGGCCGTGACGCGCCCGCTCAGCGGGACGTGGATGCGATGATAGTCCTTGGGCGAGAGGTACAGCGTGGTGTACGTGCCACCCTCGAAATCGCGCGCGAGCTCCGCGTCTCCCAGCAGTGCGGCGAGAGAATAGGTGCGCCCCTTCGCCTGCACGAGGGTGTCAGCCTGCACAACGCCGTACGCGCCCACGGCGGCGTCCACGGGACTCACGATGGCGTTGGGCGCGAGCGGCCGCAGCCCCGGCTTGAGCGCCCGCGTGAAGAACGCATTGATGCTGGGGTACTGCTCGAGCGGTAGCTCCGCCTCTTCGGGCTTGGCGCCGAAGAGACGGCTGTAGCCGCGATAGACCGCGCTGCGCCACCCGATGGGGATGGTGCGCGTGGCGAGCCACCCCGCCCCGCGACTGAGCGCGTGCTTGGGGAGGACGGCGAGGAGCAGAATGAGCAGACGGCCGAGCATGGGGCGGAATCTAGTCGGCGGTGTCTGGGGCAGTCGTGTCCTGATCGACCGTCGCCCGCGGCGTCTTGCGCGGATGGGCGACCGAGTGGCGGAAGAGTGATTCCACCTTGTCGCGCGCCCACAGCGTTTTGCGCAGGAACTTGAGGCTCGAGTTCACGCTCGGGTCGTGCGTGAAGCAGCGGATCGTGATGCGCTCGCCGAGGCCGTCCCAGCCGTAGCGATCGACCAGGTGCTCCACCATGGCTTTGAGAGTGACCCCATGCATGGGGTCGGACGTGCGTGGTTTCTGCGGCGGCTCGGACATGCTGGAATGTATCGGGTGACCGAAGACGTGAGCATTCACGCTATTCGGCCCGCATCCGTGCCTACTTTGGCCTGCCGGGCCGACCTATGCTCGACAGTCGGGATGCGCGCAGCTTCCGCTCTGAGCGCATGATATGAAGAATGAGGACTCGCTCATCGTGTACGCGATAGAAGATCCGACACGGCGGCTCAACGATCTGTCGGTAACGCGTGCTTCGCGACAGCTCGTTTGGCCGGCTTCCGCTTTCCGGATGCAGGGCGAGCTGATCGACATGCGCGAAGACCCGCCGTACGAGTGCTACAGCCGCTTGGCGATTCTCAATGGCGATGTAGTCCGCAATCGCGTCGAGATCTGCGAGTGCGGGTTCCGTCCAGACTACTTCAGCCACCTGGCCAGCCGCTCTTTCGCTTCTTCGTGCGAAACGAGTCGGTCATCCGCAACGGCCATCTCACCACGGGCGATTCCCTCGAGAATCGCCATCCGCTCCTGCTGTCGACGGTAAGATTCCACATCGACCAGATACGCGCTCGGCAGACCGTGCTGCGTGATGAGAATGGGCTCTTTGTCCCGTTCGAGCTCCGCCAGCAGTTCCGTCGCCTGACGCTTGAGCGTGGTCACCAGTTCCGTGCGCATAAGTGATACTAAAGTAGCACTTGACCATGCACAAGCTGCCTCGGTGACGTGCACGTGAGGAACGGTCGCGCCCCCGAACAAGTGATCCTAACGTTCGAGCGTAGACGGATTGCCGTAGCGGGTCAGCTTGAGCGACGGGTTACGTCTCGCCGGGCTACAGCGCGCTACAGAAGTTACGCTCGGCTGCGGCGCTCGAATGCTGTGCTGTCATTCGCGATCCCCCTTCCACTTTTCGAATCGATTACAGGGGGGTACTCGCCGCGCGGCCCAGCGATCATTTCAATATGTCTGGACAGCGAGCGATGTGCTCGTCGCACTCCTGCACGCCAGCGAGAACACCGACGGCATCGTACAACGACCGCGCCTCTCGCCATGATCGCTCAGCCTCTGGCAACTGGCCAAGTGACTCCTGGGCGAGCGCCCATACGCGCAGGGCATTCGCCAAGTCGAGCGAGACGCTGCCGCT
>NZ_JBIJAW010000263.1:0-4679 GCF_044345575.1 Gemmatimonas sp. | reverse complement strand
CCGGCGGCGAACAGTTTCACATCGCCGCCGCCCATCATGTGCAGCAGCCAGAACGGCAGCCAGATGAGCAGCCCGGTGGCTGCCCCTTCCGTTGCTCGCAAGAGCCCGCCCGCCCCTCCGTCCATGAGGGCGAAGCTCATGCCCGCAAGCAGTCCAGTCAGGACGAGGCCGTTGGGAATGCGACGCGTTCGAAGGTCCGTCACGCAGGCGGCGATGAGTATCGCCGCCAGTGTCAGCGCCTCGGCGTGAGGCCATAACGCACCTTCGAACGCGATCGACATCGATTCCCCGTTTGGTGTTACGGCGTTACGGGAGTTGAGTGCTCACCGTAGTGAAGCCAGTGCTTACCTTCTGGCCGATCGTTTTGATCGCCGCGATCGACAGGACCGTGATGAGCAGCGTCAGCATGCCGTACTCGAGCAGCGTGGCGCCTTCCTCGTCGGCGAGGAAACGTTTCGGGAGCGAGGTAATGGTCAACATATCGATACCCTCCTGGCTGGTGCGGAAGAACCGGAGCCGTCCGGGAAACGACAGTACCCGCTCCGTCGGTACTGTCGGGCGCCGTAGGAAAGAGCACCAATGATGCGCGTGGCACCGTGAGCTCCTCGACGCTGAACACATGCTAGTGATGCCACTCACCAACGGTGTCAGCATTTTCCCCGACACCGTTGTCAGCATGCGGATGGTGGGTGAGTGCCACATGATCGACATGTTGCGCGCATGGCGGCCTCGACACGGACACCAATGCAGCAGGCACCGTGGCTCCCTCTGACATTTGCGGGCGCTGTCGCCACGTTACTGCTGTGCTCGGCGACACCACTCACGCAGAGCGACGGTGATCTGTTCGCGCATATCGCGCTCGGACGAGAGATCCTCGTACATGGCGTTCCCGCGCGCGTCACGCCCGCGTGGGGGAGCGCCACGCTGTTCGCCGTCGCTCACGACATGGGTGGGCTCCCGTGCATCGCTGCACTCACGTCGCTCGTGGCGGGCCTGGCACACGCCCTTGCAGTATCCCGGCTGCAGCAAGCTGGTCTGTCGCTGCGCAGCACCCTCATCACAGCCATGGTCGGGTTCACGTTGGCCAGCTCGCACTGGCTCGCGCGACCCCACCTCTTCACGCTACTGGGCGTGGCGATCGTGATGGCGGTCCTGCCATCGCGCCGGCGCATCGCGTGGGTCGCTCTCGTGCCGTTGTTCGCCCTCTGGGCGAACCTCCACGGCGGCTGGGTGTTCGGCTGGCTCGTGCTGTGCTGTCACACGCTCGGTCGCGCGGTATCGATACGCATGAGATCGACACGCACACCGGACATGCCCCCGTCGGTCATGGTGCACGAGCGCCGGTGGCTCTGGGGCGTGACCGCCGGCGCGCTCCTGGCCACTATGGCGACGCCCTACGGCTTCGCCCTGCATCGTACCGTGTGGCACACCCTCACCGATCCGGCCATTGCCGCGTATGTCGATGAGTATCGCCCGCCGACCTTCGCGACGCCGGTCGATGCCGTATTCCTGACCATCATCATCGCATCGATACCGGTACTGCTCCACATGCGCCGACCGCTGCCGTGGTCGAGCACGCTCATCCTTCTTCTCAGTAGCGCGGCGGCGCTGCGGGCCGGGCGCAATATTTCGCTGTTCGGCTTCACCGGGTGGCCGCTGCTCGTGGTGCATGTCATTGCCCCTGCTTCAGCCGATCACACCATACCGATTCTCGAGTACCGGGACCGCGTCCGTACCCACATGCGACGTGTCGTCATCGGCACCGCCGTCATGCTTGGCGCACTGCTCGGCGCCGTGCGCATCCGCGTGCCCATCGACCCCGCACGTTTTCCCGTAAAGGCAGTGGCGCAGGTGCAACGCGCCGGCCTCGCCGGACCGATGCTCACGACGTGGAGCTGGAGCGGCTATCTCCCCTATGCCTGGCGCGAACACCGGGCGTGGTTCGATCCGCTCGCCTTCTCGCCCGCTGAGCTGCACGTGTTTCGGACACTTTTGCTGGCCGGTCCGCGCTGGCGCAGCACGCTGGACAGTCTTGGCATCCGCGTGGTGATCGTGCCGCGCATGCTGCCGCTCGCGGCGGCACTCGCGAGTGCCCCGGGATGGTTCCGCTGGTATGAGGACGGCACGTCGGTGGTGTACCGACAGGTAGGCATCGCCTTGATCGGGCGGGCTGCCCCGTGGATTCACGCGCCGGAATCGACCAGCCGGAAATTGCCACTGCCACGTGTGAGATTGCCCACGGCTTCCTCCAACGCAGCTGCCTCGCTTCGTGGCAGCTGCACCGTGAAGGTCGCGAGCGCCGCGAAGTCCTGCGCCTGCACCTCGGCCTCGAGCGTGGGCAGCAATTGCTGCACGGCGCCGATGTGCGCATACCCGACCTCGAAGGTCGCTGTCACCGTGTCGACCCGCTCGGCCACGGGAAGCGACGCCAGAACCTCCTGGACGGCGCCACCGTACGCCTTGACGAGGCCACCGGTGCCAAGCTTGGTGCCGCCGTAGTAGCGCGTCACCACCGCCGCGATCTCACCGATCCCGCAGTGTTGCAGCACAGTGAGCATGGGACGACCGGCGGTCCCGTGCGGCTCACCGTCATCACTCATGCCGATCCGATCGGTGCTGCCGGGCGCGCCCACCACGTAGGCCCAGCAGTTGTGAGTGGCGTCGGCGAACTCCGTGTTCATCGCCCGAATGAACGCCTGCGCCTCCTCCACCGACTGCACCCGCTCCACCGTGCAGATGAAGCGGCTGCGGTCGATCACCAACTCCGCGCGATGCCGCTCGCGTGGGACCCTATAGCGAGCACTCACCGGTCAGCCGGCGCGGCTCACTTGTACGGGCTATCGCCGCGACCGCTGTCGCCGCGGGGGCTGTTCCCACGGGGGGCGCTGCTACCGCGCGGCGCGCTACCACCACCGTTGGGCGGACGACGCGGTCCGCGACGGCGACGGGCACCGCCCGCTGCACCACCGCCCGCTGCGCCACCACGCGCCGCCTCACCACGCGCGGTGTCACCGGCCGCTGACGTTGGCTTGCCGCCCTGCGCACCGCCACCCTGCGCACCACGCGGCCCCGACTTGGCGGGCTTCGCCGAGCGGCGCGCCGCTTCGGCTTCCTGCGCGGCGACACGACGCGCCGCCTTCTCGGCGGCACGGGCGCGGTCTTCCGCCTTCTTCTTGCGGATTTCCGCGATGCGTTCGGCAATCGGCACCTCGAGCTTCGCCTGCGGCTTGGCGGTGTAGTCGAAATCCGGCACCGTCACGCGCGGCAGCTGCTTCTTGATGGCGCGCTCGATGAGCTTGAGCTCGCCCTCTTCCTCGGGGCTCACGAACGTGAACGCCTCGCCCGTCGCTTCGGCGCGCGCCGTGCGTCCCACACGGTGGATGTAATCCTCAGCGGCCACCGGCACGTCGAAGTTCACCACGTGACCAAGGGCTTCCACGTCGATACCGCGTGCGGCGATATCGGTGGCCACCAGCACCTGATAGACCCCGTCCTTGAAGCCGGCCAGCGCCTGCGTGCGCTGACTCTGCGACCGGTTCCCGTGAATGCGCTCGGCCTTGATGCCGGCCGTGACGAGCTGACTCGCGAGCCGATTGGCACGATGCTTGGTGCGCGTGAACACCAGCGCCTGCGGCATGTCTCCGCGCTTGAGCAACGCTACCAGCAGCGCGCTCTTGAGGTCCTGCGACACCGGATACACGGCCTGCGTGATGCCGGTGGCCGGCGCCGCCTTGCGCTGCAGGTTGAGCGTGACCGGCTTGTTGAGCATCTCCTGCGCCAGCGCCGCGATCGGCGGCGGCATGGTGGCGCTGAAGAAGAGCGTCTGCCGCTTCGTGGAGGGCAGGTGCCGCAGGATCTTCTTGATCTCCGGCAGGAAGCCCATGTCGAGCATGCGGTCGGCTTCGTCGAGCACCAGGTATTCGAGCGCGTCGAGCTTGGCGTACGGCTGCCGGAAGTGATCGAGCAACCGGCCGGGGGTGGCAATCATCACGTCGACGCCACTGCGGAACGCGTGCTCCTGCGGCCCCATGCCCACACCGCCGAAGACGGCGGCCCCGGTGAGGGGCGTGTGGATGGTGACGTCCTTCAGGCTATCGTGGATCTGCGCGGCGAGTTCACGCGTGGGCGTGAGTACGAGGGCGCGGGTCTTTCCGCGCGGCCGTGACATGAGGTGGTGCAGCAGGGGCAGGAGGAACGCGTAGGTCTTGCCGCTGCCGGTCATGGCGCAGGCCAGAAGGTCGCGCCCCTCGAGCGCCGGCGGAATGCTCTCGCCCTGAATGGGCGTTGGCCGGGCAAAGCCGAGTTCCTTGAGACCCTGCAGGAGACTCGGGTGCAACTGGAGCGAAGTAAACGTCGGTGAAGCAGTCACGTAGGCAATTGGATGATGTGTGTCCGTGAAAGCTCGCCATTTCCTCTAGCCGACGCCATGCCTGCGGCCGGATATTGGCGCATGACTCGTCTGCATCGCTTCGTCGCGTGGGCCCGCCGACCCTCTGTAATCGCCTGCGCTGCACTCGGTTGCGTCGTGATTCCCGATGTGCGCACGACACCGGGCGCGCAGCCGGCGGCACCGACTGTTACGGCATCGCGACCGAACGTCGTGCTCATTATCACCGACGACATGGGCTACGCCGACATCGGCCCGTACGGTGCGAAGGACATCCGTACGCCGAATCTCG
>NZ_JBIJAW010000262.1:0-4729 GCF_044345575.1 Gemmatimonas sp. | reverse complement strand
GTCCCCTCGTTCCCCGTGGCCCCGTGCTCGTGCGTCGTCGTTCCCTCATGGCCGCCCTGATCGTCCTGCTCGCCGGCGGTGCGGCCCTGCTCTACACGCCCGACCTCGCGCGCGTCGACGTGGAATCGCGGTATCTGGCGCGCCCGTCGGACATACGCCTCATCGACGGTGTCGCAGTGCACGTGCGAGACAGCGGACCACGTGACGCCCCGGTGCTGGTGCTCCTGCACGGCCTCGGAGCCAGCCTGCACACCTGGGAGCCGTGGGCGAAGACGCTCGACCGCAGCTACCGCGTGGTGCGCTTCGATTTCCCGGGCCACGGCTTGAGCGGCGCGATGCCCGACAACGACTATCGCGACCCGCGTACACACCGCCTGCTGCTCGCGCTGCTCGACTCGCTCCGCATCACGCGCGCCACGCTGGTGGGGAACTCCATGGGTGGCCGCGTCGCGTGGAGCTTCACGGCGGAGCACCCGGAGCGCGTGGAACGGCTCGTGCTCGTCTCTCCCGACGGTTTTGCCAGCCCGGGGTTTGCCTACGACAAACCGGCCGAGGTGCCGGCGGAGCTTGGCGTCATGCGGTGGATCCTGCCGCGCGTCATGCTGCGCGCGAATCTGGCGCCGGCGTACGCCGACCCCACACGCCTCAGCGATACCGTGGTCAGGCGCTACCACGATCTCATGCTGGCACCGGGCAATCGGCAGGCGCTGCTGACGCGCATGCAGCAGACGATGCTCACCGATCCGCTTCCGCGACTCCAGCGCATCATTGCCCCGACGTTGCTCCTGTGGGGCGAGCAGGATCAGATGATTCCCGTGAGCAACGCGCAGGACTACCTGAACGCCATCCCGCAGGCGCAGCTGGTGAAGCTCGCAGAGCTGGGCCATCTGCCCTTCGAGGAAGCGCCGGACGCGGCGCTCGTTCCGTTGCGTGCCTTCCTCGCGCGCCCGCTGGCCGGCTCGACGCCGCGGCCATCGCTGCCCTGACCTCGGCAGAGCACGAGACCACGCTGTATCGTGGAGTGTTCAACGTGCGCTGCGCACCGGGCACTCACCCCACGAGGTCCATGGTATGTCGTTCGAGCACCCCTACTACCCGATCATCTACGTTCGCGGCTATGCGATGACGGGCAGCGACGTGGAGCACGCCGTGGCCGATCCCTACATGGGGTTCAACCTCGGTTCCACGAAGCTGCGGCAGACGTACCCGAGATCGGTGGTCCGGCACGTGTTCGAGTCGCCGCTCGTGCGGCTCATGAAAGACGAGGGATATCGTGACACGTTCCTCGACGGCACCGAGGTGGCCGACAGCACGGAGTTGCCGTCACGCGCGGTATGGATCTACCGCTACTACGAGTCGGCATCGAGGGAGCTCGGCAGCGGCAGACGCGACGAGATCGAAGCGTACGCCCAGGGGTTACTCGATCTCGTGAACGCGCTACACGATCGCTATGCGCCCGGCGACCGCGCACGGCACGGCAGTACGTCGAGCGCTTTTCGCGTGTATCTGGTAGCCCATTCGATGGGTGGGTTGATCGTGCGCTGTCTGCTGCAGACGCTGTCGCGCAACGACCAGCGCATCGACAAGGTGTTCACCTATGCGACACCGCACGGCGGGATCGACGTGCGCGGCATCGGCAACGTGCCCGGCTTCGGGTTCAACCAGGCCGACACGTTCAACGAGACGCGCATGCGCACGTACCTCGGCCTCGGCCCCGAAACGCCGGTGAACTCCCTCGACGGCGCCTACCCGGAGGAGCGCTTCTTCAGTCTCGTGGGCACCAACCACGACGACTACGGACTGGCGCGCCTCGCTGTGGGGCCCATGAGCGACGGGCTCGTGCGGATTGCCAACGCCTACGTGGCCGACGCGCCGCGCGCCTTCGTGCACCGTTCGCATGGGGGCCACTACGGCATCGTCAACTCCGAAGATGGCTACCAGAACCTGCGGCGGTTCCTATTCGGCAATGTGCGGGTGGATGCGTTCCTCGACATCGAGCACATTTCTCTGCCACCCGGTGTGCAACAGCAGAAGGACGGCGGACATCAGATACGCGCGAACTACCTGCTGGATGTGATCGCGCGGGTGCGCGGTGCCCGCTGGGACTTGCACCGCCGCACGAGCGATGAGGGATCGGCCGTATTCGTCGACTACGATCGCCACGTCAAGGCGCGCCAGCCGGTTCACCTCGCGAGCGCCTTCCTGTTGAGCGACGCGCGCGTTGACCCAACGCGCCCCACGCTGGGCTTCAGCCTCGACATCGGCGTGCAAGTCCCCGAATATCAGGTGGACGGTACACCGTTCTGGCGGCGCGATCACTACGACGGGGGCTTCCTCTTCCGTGACAAGGTGAATCTCGAGGCCACGTGCAGTGCCGATGGTATGTGGTCGCTGCGCTACGGATGGGACACGGAAAGCCCCAACGCCGTGACGCGCACGGCGCACGCTGAGAACCCGTTACCCGGCAACTGGGTGTTCGAGTTGCCGGTCGTTCAACACACCACTCCCGGAATCCGCGCCGTGTTACGTCTCGAAACACGCCCGTGGAACGAACGAGTCTGAATATGAGCCTGTCCCGTCGTGAGGCGTTGCACTACTTCGGTGCGTTGTTCGCGCTCCCCCTGGCCGCGCGCAACGGCCTGTCTTCGTTCATCACGGAATGGCCCGTGGCCGACGACCCGCTGCGTGGCACCATCGCGCAGTATCAGGCGGGGCGACTGCGCGGCGAATACACGGCGCTCGAGGTCACCCTGAAGGCGCTCGAGTCATGCCGCACCACCGGCGCGCGTCTCAAGGCCATCGACGTCCTCGCCGACACCGCGGCAGCGGAGGCGCGCGCATCCGACGCCCGATTGCGTAACAAGACGCTGCGTAGCCCACTCGATGGCGTGCCGCTGTTCGCGAAATCCATCTACGACGTGCAGGGCGCGCCCACCAGCGCATCGAGCGCCGAGTGGGCCCGCCTTTTTCCTGGGCCGGTGCGGCGCGATGCCATCGAGGTGGAGCGATTGCGCGCCGGCGGCGCCGTGGTGCTGGGCAAAACGGCCGCCGACGACTTTGCGTATCGCGGTAACGGCACGTCGAGCTTCTCGGGACAGGTGCTCAACCCGTACGATGCCGCGGGACTCAAGACCCCCGGTGGCTCCAGCGCCGGATCGGCCGTAGCCGTGGCATGCGGCATGGCGTTCTGCGCCCTCGGCACCGACGACGGCGGGTCCAATCGCATTCCGGCGCAATTCACCGGTGTGGTGGGGATGAAGCCCACCTTCGGGCTCGTGCCCCGGAGCGGGGTGATCCCCACGTGGCCGGTGCTCGACACGCATGGTCCGCTCGCCCGTACCGTGGCCGACGCGGCGCTGATGCTCGATGCGCTCGCCGGACACGACAACGATGACGGGCTCTCGCTCACGTCGGCGTGGCGCCGCGGCACGCTCGGGACGTTGAATGGCACGGCCCTGCGAGGCGCGCGCCTCGGCTTCGTAGAGGTGCACGCCCCGCGCGCGCAGATGACCAGCGAGTGTCTGCAGCTGCTCGATGCCGCGCTGGCCGATTGCACGCAGGCGGGAGCGATCATCGAAGCGTTCGCCGCGCCGGTGGATCGCACCAACTACCGCGACCGCTTTATGGCCGACGCCAAGGCGCGCGGTGACGTAGCCCCCAACGCCAATTCACCGGCGAGCACCGCCAATGCGTTGCTGCGCTATTTCGTGCGACAGGGCATGAGCGCGGCCGATGCGCTCGCTGCGGTGAAGCAGGGGCACGCCGCGTTCCGTGCGTTCTACGACGTACTGCCAGTGGAGTGGGACGCGATGGAGCGGCTCACCCGCGAGCCGTACGAGCGCGACGCCGCCGCGGTGAGCTTTCTCGCGTCGCGCCAGCAGGCGGTGGCGGCGCTCGCCCAGAGCATGAAGGATCGCCGGATCGATGCGATGATCTATCCCACCATGCCCTTCAAGGCGCCGGACGCCGCGTCGCCCTGGCCCGATGTGCGCACCCCGCTCGGCTACGGCAACTGGCTCGGTCTGCCCGAGGTATCGGTGCCGGCCGGCTACGGTGCCGACGGGATGCCCGCGGGCAATCTCTCGTTCGTAGGGCTGCCGGGCGACGATGCGAAGGTACTCGCGCTTGCCCATTCGTATGAGCAGGCGAGCCGGCGGTTCCGGGCGCCCCCGCTCCGGTAACCGATTACTGAACTGCTTTCGCGGCGGCGCGGAGGACGACTGAGGGCGCGGAGTCAGAACACCGCGTGCTCGCCCCGATCGTCGGCCACTTCGCCGCGCAGCATGCGGGCGTAGTGCGCTTCGAGCGTGTCCGAACCGAACGACGGGGTGGCATCGGCGTCGTAGCGTTGCGCCACCGGGTCCCACAGCAGCATCGACTCGGTGGCGTAGTAGCGACCGATTCGCGCGAACTCCGCCTTGTCGCGGAGTGGTGGAATGATCGTGCCGAGCGCGTTCAGAATGGTGACGATCACGTCGAAGAACGTCACCGGCACACTCTTGAAGCGGGGCGGCTTGCCGGCGAGACGGAACAGAAGCTCGCCCTGCTCACGCAGGGTGATCGCCGGCCCGGGACCTCCAACGGGAAGCACCTGATTGGCGCGACGGCTGTCGGTAAGGCAGCCGGCGAGATACTCGGCCACATCGTCGTCGCTGATGGGCTTGCACGCGGTAAGGGTGCCGTCGCCGAACAGCAGGAACGGCTTGCCCTGCTGCACACGCTTCACCTG
>NZ_JBIJAW010000261.1:0-4747 GCF_044345575.1 Gemmatimonas sp. | reverse complement strand
AGCGGGCCGGCTTCAACGTGTTCGTGGGTAAGGGGAAGTGCGCGACATGCCATTTCCTGCCGCTCACGAACGGCACGGTGCCCCCGATGTATCAGAAGTCGGAAGTGGAAGTGCTCGGCACGCCGCGTACGGCGACGACGGCAGGTGCCGTGATCGATCCTGACCTGGGCCGATTCCGGTTGAGCCGCGCCGAGCCGCATCGCTACGCGTTCCGCACGCCGAGTCTGCGCAACGTGGCGCTGACCGCGCCGTACATGCACAACGGCGCCTACCCGACGCTCGAATCGGTGGTCGACTTCTACAATCGCGGCGGTGGCGCGGGGATCGGCATCCAGCTCGACAACCAGACGCTGCCCCCCGATCGCCTGAATCTCACGGCGGGTGAACAGCGGCAGCTCGTGGCGTTCATGCGGGCGCTGACCGACACTACGGGGCTGGGGGCGAAGTCGGCGAAGTAGCCGTCGTTCGGGTTTCGCGTTATGGGTCGCGTGCGCCATGTTTCATGGCAGTCCGCAGGATTTCCCTCCTCCGTGTAGCCATCATGCGTCCTTCTCTCCGTTTCGCCGCCGCCGCGGCAGCCCTGCTGTGCAGCACTCGCGCTGATGCGCAGAGCGCCCCCACGTCGGAGCTGTCCAAGCTCATCGAAAGCAAGCTGTCGTCGGTCATGCCCAAGGTGGTTGCCTGGCGTCGTGACATTCACGAGCACCCCGAACTGAGCTTCGAGGAGACGCGCACGGCGAAGCTGGTCGCCGACCATCTGCGGCAGCTCGGGCTCGAAGTGCAGGCGCCGATAGGTAAGACCGGCGTCGTGGGGATCCTGCGCGGCGGCAAGCCTGGCCCGGTGGTGGCGCTGCGCGCCGATATGGACGGTCTGCCCGTCACGGAACTGGTGGACCTGCCGTTCAAGAGCAAGGTGCGCACGCAGTGGCAGGGGCAGGAGGTCGGTGTGATGCATGCCTGTGGGCACGACAATCATGTGGCGATCCTCATGGGCGCGGCCGAGGTACTCGCGGGCATGAAGGCGCAGATCCCGGGGACGATCAAATTCCTTTTCCAGCCGGCCGAGGAAGGACTGGGCGGGGCGCAGGCCATGGTTGACGATGGCGCGCTCAAGGCGCCCGTGCCGAGTGCCGTGTTCGGCCTGCACGTGTGGCCCAACACGGTCGGGTCCATCGCCGTGCGTCAGGGCCCCATCATGGCCGCGGCGGGCAACTTCAAGATCATCGTGAAGGGGCGCCAGACGCATGGGTCGCAGCCGTGGAGCGGCGTGGATCCGATCGTGGTGGCGTCGCAGGTGGTGATGGGGCTGCAGACGATCGCCAGCCGTCAGGTGAACGTGGCGTATCTGCCCAGCGTGCTTACGGTGGGGCAGATCACCGGCGGCAATCGCAGCAACATCATCCCGGACAGTGTGGTGATGGTGGGCACGCTGCGCACGTTCGATGATGCGATGCGCGCCGATATCGCCATGCGCATCAAGCGCACCGCTGAAGACATCGCGCATTCGGCTGGCGCCACGGCGATCGTGGAAGTGGACAAGGGCGGTCTCGTCACGCAGAACGACACCACCCTCACCGACCGTATGATGCCCACGCTCAAGCGCGTCGCGGCGAACGGCGTGCAGTTCATCAACCCGGTCATGGGCAGCGAAGATTTTCCGGTGTTCACCCGGCAGATCCCGGGCATCTTCTTCTTCCTCGGCGTGACGCCGAAGGACAAGGACCCGAACACCGTGGCGGTGAACCACTCGCCGCTCTTCTTCGCCGACGAAGGCGCGCTCGTGACGGGCGTACGGGCGATGACGAACCTCGCCACCGACTATCTCGCGCAAGGGACGAAGAAGTAGTCGCTGGACGCACACCATCGCCTCACATCGTGTGAGGGATTCCCGCATGGCGTCGCCAAGCCGGGAGGGGCACCGTAGAGCGGCCTGAATTCAGGAGGACGCATGCGTGCCACCCAGGATCCCCGAGTGGCCGGGCAGAACGATCTGCTCGCGCCGCTCACCCCGGTTCAACCCCCGCGCGGGCCGCTGCTGGTCGCGAGCGATGCCTCCGCGGCCTCCGACGCCACCTTCCCACTGGCGCGAGTGCTGGCGTTGCACACCGGCGCCGCCGTGCAGGTGGTGAGTGCCGTGCAGCCGAATGTGTTGCCCACCTACGCGTTCGATGCCATGCCGATGCCGGCCATACCGTCGGCGGAGCTCATCGAGCAGCGCGTCACGCAGGTGCAGGCGCAGCTGATGCGCGTGGTGCCCGATGTCGCCGAGCGTGCGGTCTGGCCGGTCATCGTAACGAGCGGTGAGCCCATCCGGGAGATCGTGCGACGGGCGCACGATCTCGAAGCCCGGCTCATCATTGTCGGCCGCGGTCGCCATGGTCTGCTCGAACGCACGATTGGTGGTGAGTCGGTGCTCCGTCTGCTCCAGCTGGGCGAGACGCCGGTGTTGGCGGTAGAGCACACGCTGGAGCGGTTGCCGCGTCGTGTGGTCGTGGCCACCGACTTCAGCGCCTTCAGCATCTATGCCGCGCAGGTGGCGCTCGCGCTGTGCGCACCCGATGCCACCGTGGAGCTGGTGCATGTGGCCCCAAACCTCACCGAGCACGCTCCCGTACTGCGCCAGTTCGCCGAGGAGTATCGGGCGCAGGCCGCGGCCAGCTTTGCCACGATGGTGGATCGATTGCACCAGTCGGAGCTTCGCTTCGAAACAACGCTGCTCGAGGGCAACGCCTCGTCGCGGCTGCTGCAGCATCTCGCTGTGCACCCCGCCGATCTCGTGGTGACGGCGACCCACGGCTATGGCTTCCTGCGTCGGATGGTGCTGGGCAGTGTGGCCGCTGAATTGGTTCGATCGGCCCCGTGCTCCGTGCTGTGCGTGCCCGGGTCCGCGCGCACGCTTGCCTCAATGCGCGCCCACGCCACCGCGCTCCACGATCGAGTGCAGTCTCTACCGCTCGAATCACTCGACCGGCAGCTTGCGTCGTTCGCCGCGCGACATCGCGGGCATCCGTGTGCCGTAGAGGTGAACCGGCGCGACATCGGCGCGCACGCGATCGGTCATCACTTGCCATTGGCGGGGATGAGCTACGAGGGGCCCGGGCACACGCTCACGATGATGTTCGGTCCGTCAGCGGAGCCCGGTCAACACCTGGCCCATCGAATCCATGGGTGCGAATCCGTGGACGTGGTGATGGACACGTCGGGGCGCGAACAGGCGCTGCGGGTGCATCACGGGGATGGGGTGACGGAGCTGCGGCTGGAGTGAGCGGTGAGACGTGAGACATGAGATATGAGGAACTGCAGACGGCGGACGGCAGGAACTACAGCACGCAGTCCGGGAGGAATGCGGTAGAACAAAACGGGGGCGGCCGCTTCGCGGCGCCCCCGATTTCCTTTGCGGTAGGGATATCGGGAGCCGCGCGCAGCGCCGGCTCCCGTGTCGTTCTACCGCATTCCTCCCTCACTGCGTGCTGTGGTTCCTGCCGTCTGCCGTCTGCGGTTTGTCGCCCACACGAACGCTAGCCGCCCACACACCCACCCACACGAACGCTCCCCTACTCCAGCCTCGCCCGCGCCGCCGGCCCGCCCAGCGCCTGTGCCCGAATGCTGTCCATGATGCGGGCCATGTCGGCCTCGTACGTCGCGCGCTCCTCGGTGCTCCACAAATCCGCATTCGACGCCGCGCGAATGGACGCCATCATCTCGTCCACGAGTTCACGGAGGCGGGGATTCCGCCGCCGGTCGGTCGCGTCGGGCGAGGGCACGGGCTGGCGATCAGAGATGGTCATGTGGGTAATGTCCGTGTCGATGCGTGTTGGGACAAGTCGTGACTGCAGACCAAACGGCGCTATGGATGAGCTCGCCTTGCTGATCACGGGGGCGCGTCATTGCTCGATGCACCTCAGAACGTCGGCCGCCGCTTCCCGTGTCCCGTGGCCTGCTCGAAGGCGTGCGCGATCTGCAGCAGTGGCCAATCGCCGCGCGGCTTGCCGACGAGTTGCAGCCCCACCGGGAGCCCGCCGGCACTGAAACCTGCTGGTACGCTGATGGCCGGGCACTGCATGAACGTCACGTACCACGCGCTGCGCATCCAGTCGATGTACGTGGGCATGCGCACGCCGTTCACCTCCGTGGGGTACTCCACGGTGATGTCGAACGGTTCCACCTGCGTCACGGGACACACGAACGCATCGTACTTCGTGAAAAACTGCGACACGTGCCGGTACATCTGCGCCTGCCGCGCGTTCGCCTTCGCCACGTCCACCGCGCTCTGACGCTCGGCTTCCGCGATCTCCCACTTCACCGTGTCCTTGAACAGTGTGGGATTGTCGCGCGACAGCTTGGCGTAGCTGTAGTGGTAGGTGAGATGTCGCAGCGTGGGGAACGCCTCGTCCACGCCGGTGAAATCGGGCTCCGCCTCCTCCACGATGCACCCCATGTCCACGAAGGCCTGCCGCGTGGCATTCACGACGCGCGTGATCTCGGGCTCGAAGGGAATGCCGCCCATGGTCGTGAACCAGGCGATGCGTTTGCCCTTCATCTCGGTGCCGAGCGGGGCGCGGAACATCGCCGGATCATCGGTGAGCACCGACGGATCGGGCGCATACGTGCCGGCGATGGCCGAGAGGAAGAGGGCCACGTCCTGCACCGTGCGCGCCATCGGCCCGGCGGTGGAGAGCGGCGACCACGAGCCATCGTCGTCGGGCACGCGCCCCGGCGATGGGCGGAAGCCCACGATGTTGTTCCA
>NZ_JBIJAW010000260.1:0-4752 GCF_044345575.1 Gemmatimonas sp. | reverse complement strand
CGCCGCGGGCGCGGTTGCCGTGATCGCCTCCGGGGGCGAAGTTCGTGCGCATCTCGCCCCCTTCGTGCTCCCACGCTCCTCCTTCCTGAGCTGCCCGATGCACCACACCTCCCGCTCGACGATGCTGCGTACCGCAGCGTTCGCCTTGCTGCTCTCGATGCCCGCGGCGCTGCACGCGCAGGGTACGCCCCCCGTCTTCATCGACGAACTCACCTGGACCGAGATCCGTGACCGCATGCAGGCGGGCACCCGCTCGGTCATCATCGGCACGGCGGGGCAGGAGCAGAAGGGGCCCCACATGGTGGACGGTGAGCACAAGTGGGTGCTCACGCACACCACCGAGCGCATCGCGCGCGCACTCGGCGATGCGTTGGTGGCACCCATCGTCACCTATGTGCCCGAAGGCAGCTGGGAACCGGCGCGCGGGCACATGGCCAAGCCGGGCACCATCACGCTGCCCGAAGACCGCTTCGTGGAGCTGCTCGTACATGCGGCGCGCTCCCTCAAGAATGGCGGCTTCACGCAGATCATCTACATCGGCGATAGCGGCGGCAATCAGCGCGGCATGCAGAAGGCGGCCGAGCAGTTGAACGCCGAATGGGGGGGCAGTGCGCGCGCCCTGTTCATCGGTGACTACTACACCAAGGCCGGCGAAGACATGCGTGTGATGCTGCGGGGCAAGGGGTACACCGACGAGGACATCGGCAGCCACGCCGGCATGCTCGACACGTCGGAGCTGCTGTACGTGAACCCCAAGCTGGTGCGGAAGGAACGCTTCGCGCGGAACGGCGGCGCGCCCGACAGTGGGGTGAACGGTGACCCCACCAAGGCGAGCGCCGAGATCGGCGCCGAACTGCTCAAGATCAAGATCGACAACGCACTCAATCAGATTCGCACGCTGCGGGCGGGAGGGAGCAAGTGATGACTACCACGATGCACCGTATGCTGCGTACCGCGGCATTGGCCGCGTTCGTCGCGACCTCGCCGCTCGCCGCGCAGGACCGTCCCGATCCGTACGCTGCCCCGTACATGGAGTCGATGACGTGGACGGAAATCCGCGACGCGATTGCCGGTGGCAAGAAGGTGGCGATCATCCCCACCGGCGGGACCGAACAGAACGGCCCCCACATGGTGATGGGGAAGCACAACTACATCGTGACCTTCGCGGCCGGTGTGCTGGCGCAGCGACTGGGCAATGCGCTGATCGCGCCCACGCTGCAGTACGTGCCCGAGGGTGACTACAACCGTCCCAACTGGGGCGACAAGCCCGGCGTGATCTCGCTGCCCGATCCGGCGTACGAGAAGGTGCTCGATGCGGCGGTGCGCTCGCTCAAGGTGCACGGATTTACCGACATCATCCTCATTGGCGATAGTGGCCCGAATCAGCGTGGCATGACCAACATCGCCAAGGCGCTCAACGCGGAATGGGGCGGGGCCGGCATTCGTGTGCACGCGCTCACCGACTACTACGAGCAGGGGCGCATTCTCATTCGCGATTACCTCAACAAGACGTACGGGTGGAGCGAGCAGATGGTGGGCTCGCATGCCGGTACCAGCGACACGTCGCAGCTGCTGTACGTGTTCTCGCAGGGCATTCGCAAGGACAAGATGGCGCCCAACGGCGGCAGCCCCGATGCCGGCGTACAGGGTGACCCCACCAAGGCCAGCCCCGAGATCGGCAAGATCGCGATCGACTTCAAGGTGAACGCAGCGATCAAGCAGTTCAAAGCGGCAATGCCGTGACGCTGCAGGAGATGTACGACTACGTGGTGCGCACCCGTCGGGATCTGCGCGCCACGTTGGAAGCGACGCCAGACGACGTACTCTCACGCCCGCTCGTCGTCGCCGATCGCTTCCGCTGCCTCAAGGACATGCTCTTTCATGTCATCGAGGTGGAAGATGGTTGGGTACAGGGAGACATTCGCCGGCTCCCGATGGTTCAGGAGCAGTTCCCGACTCTGCGGGCGAGTCCCGGCGGACCGGCATTCGCTGATGTGCCGCTCGCGCTGCTGCTCGACTATTGGTCGGCGGTGGAGAACGAGAGCTGCGACTTCATCGCCACGCTGAGTGCCGCCGATCTCGCGCGCGTGGTGACGGTGGCCGACTGGCCGGACAAGCAGCTCACCGTAGACGGGTTGCTCTGGCACGTGATGATTCACGAAGTGCGGCACAGTGCGCAGATGGTGGTGTTGCTGCGTAACGCGGGTGTGCGGCCGCCGTCGCTCGATCTGCTGTTCTATCTCTGAGCAGAGCGGCTGCAAACGATCAAGGGGTCAGTGTCGTTGAAGATCAACGACACTGACCCCTTGATCGCTTCAGCGGCGATTACGCGAGGTCGAAGCGGTCCGCGTTCATCACCTTGTTCCAGGCGGCCACGAAGTCGTGGACGAACTTCTCCTGGTTGTCGTGCTGGCCGTACACTTCGGCCACGGCGCGCAGTTCGCTGTGCGAGCCGAAGATGAGGTCCACGCGCGTGGCGGTGTACTTCACATCGCCGGTCACGCGGTCACGGCCTTCGAACACTTCCGTGCTGCCGCTCATCGGCGCCCACTTCGTGTCCATGCTGAGCAGGTTCACGAAGAAGTCGTTCGACAGCGTTTCCGGACGGTCGGTGAGCACGCCGTGCTTGGTGGCGCCGTAGTTGGCACCGAGCGCGCGCATGCCACCCACCAGCACCGTCATCTCGGGCGCCGTGAGGCCCAGCAGCTGCGCCTTGTCCACGAGCAGCTCTTCGGCCGGCTTGCTGTACACCGCCTTCTGGTAATTACGGAAGCCGTCGGCCTGCGGCTCGAGCACCGCGTACGAATGCGCGTCGGTGTGTTCCTGCGTGGCATCCATACGGCCGGGCGTGAACGGCACGGTGATGTCGAAGCCGGCCTTCTTGGCCGCCGCTTCGATGGCCGCCGCGCCGCCGAGTACGATGAGATCGGCGATCGACACCTGCGTGCCACCCGTGGCCGAGGCGTTGAACTCCTTCTGGATCGTCTCGTAGATGTCGAGCACGCGCGTGAGCTTCGCGGGCTGGTTCACTTCCCACTGCTTCGCCGGCTCGAGGCGGATGCGCGCGCCGTTGGCACCACCGCGCTTGTCGCTGCCGCGGAAGGTGCTGGCCGATGACCACGCCACGTACACGAGCTGCGCAATCGGCAGGCCGCTCGCGAGGATCTTGCCCTTGAGCGCGGCGATGTCGGCCGCGTCGATCACCGCATGGTCACACGCGGGGATGGGATCCTGCCACAACAGCGTTTCCTGCGGAATCCACGGACCCGCGTAGCGCGTCTTGGGGCCCATGTCGCGGTGCGTGAGCTTGAACCAGGCGCGCGCGAAGGCGTCGTGGAACGCCTGCGGGTCCTGATGGAAGCGCTTGGAGATCTCGAGGTACGACGGGTCGGTGCGGAGCGCGATATCGGCGGTGCTCATGGCCGGACGCACCTTCTTGCTCGCGTCGTGCGCATCGGGCACCACGAGCGACGCTTCCTTGTCGGTGGGCTCCCAGATCTGCGCGCCGGCCGGGCTCTTGGTGAGCTCCCACTCGAAGCCGAAGAGCGTGTCGAAGTAGCCGTTGTCCCACTTGGTGGGGTTCGGCGTCCAGGCGCCTTCGAGCCCCGACGTGGTGGTGTGCGCGCCCTTGCCGGTGCCGAAGCTGTTGGCCCAGCCGAGGCCCATCATTTCGATCGGCGCGCCTTCCGGCTCGGGGCCCACGAGGGCCGTATCGCCGGCGCCGTGCATCTTGCCGAAGGTGTGACCGCCGGCCACGAGGGCCACCGTCTCTTCGTCGTTCATCGCCATGCGCGCGAACGTCTCGCGGATGTCGCGGGCGGAGGCCATCGGATCGGCGACGCCGTCCGGGCCTTCGGGGTTCACGTAGATGAGACCCATCTGCACGGCCGCGAGCGGATTCTCGAGCTCACGATCGCCCGTGTAGCGGCTGTTTGCCTTCTCGCTGGTGGCGAGCCACTCGCCTTCGCTGCCCCAGTAGATGTCCTGCTCGGGCTCCCACACGTCTTCACGACCGAAGCTGAAGCCGAAGGGCTTGAAGCCCATCGTTTCCATGCCGATGTCGGCGGCGAGGATGAAGAGGTCGGCCCACGAAATCGTGTTGCCGTACTTCTGCTTGATCGGCCACAGCAGGCGACGGGCCTTGTCGAGGTTACCGTTATCGGGCCAGCTGTTGAGGGGCGCGAAACGCTGCGTGCCGCTGCCCGCACCACCGCGGCCGTCGGCCGTGCGATAGGTGCCGGCGCTGTGCCACGCCATGCGCACGAAGAACGGGCCGTAGTGACCGTAGTCGGCCGGCCACCAATCCTTCGAGTCCGTCTGGAGCGCCACGAGGTCGGCCTTGAGCGCGTCCACGTCGAGCTGCTTGAGCGCTTCGCTGTACTTGTAGCCGGGGAGCGGATTGGAGAGCGACGAATGCTGACGCAGGATGCCCACGTTGAGGGCATTGGGCCACCAGTCGCGGTTGGTGCGACCGTGCGGGCCGGCCATCGTCTTCGGCGCGGCGGCCGCACCGTGCATCACGGGGCACTTGCCCCCGTTTCCACCGGAATGTCCTTCCATCGATCTCTCTCTCCGAACGGAGTTGGTCTGGCAGAGGGACGCGCGCTGCAACCACGGCGGCGCACGCGGATATCTCTGTTGGAAGGATAGGGATTCCAGGTATAGGCAGCAATGGCGGTATTCCTATAAATCCCATAGGTAAATACTATATCTCTATGGACATGACACTGCTTCGGGCCTTCGTGGAGACGG
>NZ_JBIJAW010000259.1:0-4786 GCF_044345575.1 Gemmatimonas sp. | reverse complement strand
AGCGACGATGCGGGCAGCGAACGCCGCAATAGGACCGATAGTGAACGCGAATGCATGACGACGGGGTTTCGAGTTGCTGGTACACGCCCGAATATTGACCCATGCACATCCCCGTCGAGAGCTATCACCTCCCGAATGGCCTGCACGTGGTGCTCTCCGAGGACCATACGGCGCCCATCGTTGCGGTGAATCTGTGGTACCATGTCGGTTCGGCCAACGAGCGACTGGATAGAACCGGTTTTGCCCATCTCTTCGAGCACATGCTCTTCCAGGGATCGGCGAACGTCGAGGCCAACGAACACTTCGAACTGGTGCAACGGGCCGGCGGAACGTTGAACGGGTCCACGTGGCTCGATCGCACCAACTATTACGAAACCCTGCCGTCACATCAGTTGGCGCTGGCGCTCTGGCTGGAAGCCGATCGCATGGGTCGCATGCTCCCGGCCATGACGCAACAGAAGTTGGACACGCAACGCGACGTCGTGAAGAACGAACGCCGCTGGAGCGTGGACAACCAGCCGTACGGGACGTGGTGGGAGCGGCTGCCGGCGTTGGCGTTCCCCGACGGGCATCCGTTCAATCACTCGCTGATCGGGTCGATGGAACACCTGACCGACGCGTCGCTCGACGACGTGGCGGACTTCTTTCGCACGTACTACACCCCGGACAACGCGGTGCTCACCGTTGCCGGCGATTTCGACCGGACCGAAACGGTACGGCTCATCGAAGCATACTTCGGGGCCATTCCTCGCGGGGGACCGCGTCCGCCGCTCCGCGACATGAGCGTTCCCCCCACGTTCGGCGACACGCGACGCGAGGTGGTACCCGATGCCGTCGCGCTGCCGCGCGTGTTTGTGACGTGCCGCACACCGGTGTTCGGGACCGACGGCTACTATGCCGCGAGTCTTGCCGGTGCCGTGCTGGGGATGCGTACCGGGTGCCGCCTCGAACAGTCGCTGGTGCGTCGCCAGCGGATCGCGTCGCAGGCCAGCGCCTTCACGTACGATCTCGCGAAGGGGAGCGATCTGCTGGTGATCGACGCCACCGCGCACCCCGGGGTGAGCGTTGATGCGTTGGAGGCGGCGGTGCTCGCCGAGCTCGACGCGATGTACGAGCACGGGGTCACGGAAGACGAGGTAACGCGCGCGCGCGCCCTCATTGAAACGAGCTTCGTGATGAGCATGCAGTCGGCCGCCGAGCGCGCTGATCAGCTGTCACGTTTCGCCACCTATTTCGGGGATCCCACCCTCGTGAACACGCAGGTGGACCGCTACACCGCCACCACGGCCGCCGATGTCTCACGCCTGGCGCGCGAGCGTCTGGGCCCGGACAATCGCGTGGTGCTGGTGTTCGTGCCGGCCGACGAACCGCCAGCCGAAGTGGAAGCCGAACTGGCGGAGGCCACCGCATGACCGCTGTAGCCCCGATGCACGACGAAGGGACCACGCCCGTGGCCCCGCCGCGTCCCGGCCCCGGTGAACCGCGGCCGTATCGCTTCCCGCACTTCGTCACCCGCATTCTCAGCAACGGACTTCGGCTGATGGTCGCCCCGGTCCCCGCGTTTCCGGTGGTGACGACGCTGGCGGTGGTGGAAGCGGGGGCCACGCGCGATCCGCGTGACCATGAAGGGTTGGCGCAGCTGGTGACGCGGGCGCTCAGTGAAGGTACGCGGTCGATGAATGCGCTCGAGCTTACCACCCGCCTCGAGATGCTGGGCACCACGCTCGATACCGGTGCCGACTGGGATTCGGCCATCGTGCAGCTCACGGCCCTGTCGTCGCGCATGGAAGACGCCATGGCCGTGCTGGCCGAAGTGCTGCGCTATCCGTCGTTTCCTGAGCACGAGCTGGAGCGGCTGCGCGCGGAGCGTCGCGCCGATCTGGCCCAGCTGCGCGCTGAACCGCGCGGCCTGAGTGACGTGTTCTTCTCGCGATTGCTCTTCGATCCCTCGTCGCGATTCGCCCGACTCGCCGGCGGCGACGAACGCAGTATCGAGCGGCTCTCGCGCGACGAGATCGTGAAGTACCACGACACTTTCTACCGGCCGGATGCCACCGCCCTGATGATGGTCGGTGACATCGACGTGGACACGGCCGTCCGCATCGCCAGCGCCCATCTGGGGGACTGGGTGGGGAAGGCGCCACCGGTCACCGAACCGCCGGCGGCGCAGCGGCACGCCGAACCGCGCGTGCATCTCGTGCATAAGGTCGATGCGCCGCAGAGCGAGGTGCGGGTGGGGCACATCGCCATTCCGCGTTTTCACCCGGACTACTTCCCGGTGGTCGTGATGAACGCGATCCTCGGCGGGCTGTTCTCGTCGCGTCTCAACCTCAACCTGCGCGAAGCGCACGCGTACACGTACGGGGCGCACAGCGCATTCGACTGGCGTCGCGCGGCCAGCCCGTTCGAAATCAGCACGGCGGTGGAGACGGCCGTCACCGCCGACGCGCTGCGGGAAATCGTGGCCGAGTTCACGCGCATTCGTGCGGAGCCGGTGAGCGACGCCGAGCTGTCGCTGGCGATTTCGTATCTGGTGGGGGTGTTCCCCATCCGCTTCGAGACCACGGCCGAAGTAGCCGGCGGTCTGGCGAACGTGGAGATCTTCCGCCTGCCAAGCAACTACTTCGATACGTATCGCGAGCGGGTGTCAGCGGTCACGGCGCAGGATGTGCTGCGCGTGGCGCAGACCCATCTCGATCCGGCGCGGTTGCAGGTGGTGGTCGTGGGCGATGCCGACGCCATCCGTGAGCCTGTGGCAGCACTGGGGCTCGGCCCCATCACGGTGTATGATCCACTCGATGATGACGGCGAGGCCTGACGCGCCGTCGTCGCGCCGCGTTCGCTTCGCCGATCACCCTGCTCACCTCATCCCGTCATCGTGACCCCCGTCCGGAAGTCCACGAAGAAGTCCAGCAAAAAGCTGGTGAAGCCGCCCAAGTCGGAGCTGTACGAGGTGCGCCGCTCGAAGATCCAGGGGCGCGGGGCCTTCGCGATCAAGTCCATTCGTACGGGGCAGAAGGTCGACGAGTACTGGGGACAGCGCATCACGCACGAGGAAGCCGACCGTCGCTATGAGGACAACGACGGGCGGCACCACACGTTCCTGTTCGTGCTCGACGATGACACGGTGCTGGACGCGCGCTACGGCGGCAACGACGCGCGCTTCATCAACCATTCGTGCGATCCGAACTGCGAAACGGAAATCGCACGCGGCCATATCTACATCAAGGCCATCAAGGCGATCGCTCCCGAGACCGAGCTCACCTACGATTACCGCTTCGAGTGGCAGGACGAGTACGAGCCGAAGGACATCCGGTACTATGCCTGCCGCTGCGGGGCGAAGAAGTGCCGCGGCACCATTCTCAAGGTGCCCGTGTATCTGCGTCCGACGGTGCGTGAGTGGCTGGCCGGCAACGACGTAAAGAAGCCGCGCAAGCCGGTAAGAAAGCGGGCCAAGACCACGAAATGAGCGAGACCGGAAAGATCGGCGGGACGCGGGTCTACCACGGGCGCATCATCTCGGTGGACCTCGATGAGGTCCGCTTTCCCGATGGATCTACGGGAACGCTGGAAATGATCCGGCACCCCGGAGCGAGCGCGGTGGTACCGGTGCTCGGTGACCCGGGGGACGATCCCGAGGTGTTGCTGATCCGGCAGTACCGGTACGCGGCTGATCAGTTCCTGTATGAAATCCCGGCCGGGCGCCTCGACCCGGGAGAAACGCCGGCGGATTGCGCGCGGCGGGAATTGCAGGAGGAAACCGGTTACTCGGCTGAGCGTGTCGAACATGTGTTCACCATGTACACGACGCCCGGGTTCACCGACGAGAAGATTCATCTCTTCGTGGCGACCGGTCTCGTGGCAGGGCAGGCGCATCGCGAGGCCGACGAGTTCATGGAACTGGTGCCCACCCGACTCTCACGGGCACTGTCCATGGTCGAGCAGGGGGAAATTCAGGACGCCAAAACGGCGCTCGCCCTGCTGTATGCGGCAGGCTTTCGTCTGAACTGAGCCGAATTGTCGTATTGGTTGTCCACTTTTCCGGACACGATTCATCGGAAGAGGACGGTCGAGCGGACACCCGGTGAGATGGTGACGCGGGGCACGGAACTCCAAGTCGTTGGCGTGTAAGCGTTTGCATCGAAAGGTTCCCCGTGGTTCCTTTCGGCACGCCCCGTGCGATACCCCTCAGTGCGCACCAGCATGACACACCGGGTCGTCCGGCGGTCTGGTTGGCGCGCCACCGGAACACTGCCTCTGGCAGGAGGGCTCGACCGATGGCCGAACTTGCTCGTACTAAACTGACTGCCCATGCCACCCCCGTGGTGCCGGTGCGCGAGCACCTGCGGACGCTCGAGGATGGGGATGTGGTGTCGGCCTTCCTCGCGGGCGAGGAACGGGCGTTCGAGGAGCTTGTCGATCGCTACCAGGGGCGCCTGCTCAACTTCGTGTACCGCACGATCGGTGACCGCGACCGCGCCGAGGACCTGGTGCAGGAAGTGTTCATCCGCGTGTACCGCCACATCGGCCGCTTCGATCGTTCGAAGAAGTTCAGCACGTGGATCTACACGATCGCGTCGAACCTGGCGAAGAACGAGCTGCGCAACCGCTCGCGTAACCCATTGGTTCTGTTCCAAACCATCAAGGCGAAGTTCGAGGACGAGGAGCGTCCGATCGAGTTCGAGGACCCCACCTCGCGTCCTGACGACCTGTTCCGCAAGCGTCACCTGCGGGAAATGGTGGAGCAGTCGGTGGGGGAATTGCCGGTGCATCACCGGGAGGTGTT
>NZ_JBIJAW010000258.1:0-4830 GCF_044345575.1 Gemmatimonas sp. | reverse complement strand
CGGCGGCGCTCGTGTACACGTCGGGCACCACCGGCGCCTCGAAGGGCGCGATTCTCACGCACGGCAACTTCGCGGCGAACGGCTTGGCGCTGGTGCAGGCGTGGGAGATCACGGCCGACGACCGCTACCTCGCCGTGTTACCGCTCTTCCACGTGCACGGACTCGGCAACGGGCTGCACGTGTGGCTGCTGAGCGGCTGTCACATGAAGCTGCTCGAACGCTTCGAACACGAGAAGGCGGCGGCGTGGTTCACCACGTATCGCCCCACCATGTTCTTCGGGGTGCCCACGATGTACGTGCGGCTGCTCGATGTGCCCGAAGGGGTGGCGCGCGACATCGGCACCACGATGCGCTTGTTCGTGTCGGGCTCAGCCCCGCTGCCGGCGCCGGTGATGACGGCGTTCGCCGAGCGGTACGGTCATGTGATTCTCGAGCGCTACGGGATGACGGAGACGCTCATGAACGTGAGCAATCCGTTTTACGGGGAGCGTCGTCCCGGCACGATCGGCATGCCGCTCCCGATGACGGCGGTGCGCATCGTGAACGACCAGCTCGAGGATCTCCCCGACGGGACGAGTGGGGAACTGCTGGTGCGCGGCCCCAACGTGTGCCGCGGATACTGGAATCGCCCCGATGCCGAGGCGACGGCGTTCGTGCAGGGATGGTTCCGCACGGGTGATGTGGGCGTGCGCAGCGCCGACGGCTACATCACGCTCGAGGGGCGTCGCAGTGATCTGATCATTTCCGGCGGGTTCAACATCTATCCGCGTGAAATCGAGGAGCTGCTCGCGGAGCTGCCGGGAGTGACGGAGGCCGCGGTGGTGGGTGTGAAGGATCCGGTGCGCGGCGAGGTGCCGGTGGCGTATGTCGTGTGCGGCGACGCGGTGGATCTCGACGCGATCGCGGCCACGGTTCGCCAGCAGTTGGCGTCGTTCAAGGTGCCACGCGGGTTTGTGCGTGTGCCCGCGCTGCCGCGCACGGCGCTGGGCAAGGTGCAGCGGCATCTGTTGCCACCTTGGACGGCGGCGTGATGATGACCGCCGCCCCGAGGCGCGTCGCATGAGCGCCGCCGCCCTGTCGTTGCTGGCGCTGTTGCTGGTCGTGGCGGTGAGTCTCACGTCGCGACTCAACGTGGGCGTGCTCGCGGTGGCGCTCGCGTGGGGTGTCGGGGTGTTCGCCGCCGGGTGGAAGGTGGATCAGGTGATGGCGGCGTTTCCGTCATCGCTCTTTCTCACCCTGCTCGGTGTGACGCTGCTGTTTGGTGTGGCACAGGCCAACGGCAGTATGGAGGCGCTCACGCACGCGGGGCTGCGCGCACTGCACGGGCATGTGGCATGGTTGCCGCTGCTGCTGTTTCTGCTCGCTGGGGTGACCAGCTCGTTGGGTCCCGGTTCCATTGCCACCACCGCGCTGCTCGCGCCGATTGCCATGGGGCTCGCGCATCGGGCGCGCGTGCCGATGTTTCTTACCGCGCTCATGATCGGCAACGGCGCGAACGCGGGGAACCTGTCACCGATCAGCGCCATCGGCGTGCTGGTGTTGTCGCTGATGGACAAGATCGGGCTGGGCGGTCACGGGTCGGCGGTGTTTTTCGCCAACTTCACCGCACACGCACTGGTGGCACTCGTGGCGTGGGCACTCTTCGGCGGCGTGGCGCTGCGCAAGGCGCCGCTGCTCGAGCAGGAGGCCATGACTCCGGTACCGTTCCGCCGGCGGCACGCGGTGACCTTTGCCGTGGGTGCGGTGTGGGTGGCGGGTGTGCTGATGTTCAAACTGCCGCCGGGGCTCACGGCCTTCGCGGCGGCGGGGGTGCTGGTGCTGTTCGGCGCGGGTGATGACAGCGCGATGCTCAAGCAGGTGCCGTGGCCCGTGATCACGATGGTGTGCGGGGTGAGCGTGCTGATCGGGGTGCTCGAGAAGACCGGCGGCATGGATCTATTCACGACGCTCCTGTCGCGGTTGGCCACGCCGGGCTCGGTGAACGGGGTCATCGCCGGCGTGACCGGACTCATCTCCACGTACAGCTCCACGTCGGGCGTGGTGTATCCGGCGTTCATTCCCGCCATTCCGGGGCTCGTGGAAAAGCTCGGCGGCGGCAACCCGCTGGAGATCGCCCTGAGTATCAACGTGGGGGCCGCACTGGTGGATGTGTCGCCGCTCTCCACCATCGGTGGACTGTGTATCGCGGCGGTGCCCGCCGGTCACGATACCCGGCGCCTGTTCCGCAATCTGCTGCTTTGGGGATTCGCCATGAGTGTGGTGGGCGCCCTCTTTTGTCAGACGCTCATTCCACTGTTTGCGTAGTTCGTTCGCATTGGTCTTCGTGGCCTCACCGGTTTCCGGCCCACTTTCCGTATGTCCGCCTCAGACAAATTGCACCGTTGGCTCGACCTGCTGGCGGCGTTGCTGTCGCGCCGCTTTCCGGTCCCGCTGTCCGAATTGCGACGGGATGTCCCGGGGTACGCCGACGAATCGGTGAAGGAGGACAGCCTCCTGCGCATGTTCGAACGTGACAAGGGGGAGCTACGCGAGCTCGGGGTGGTGATCGACACGGTCGTGGATAGTGAGGGGACCGGGCGCTATCAGCTCCGCGGGAACGATTTCTATCTGCCGCTGCTCTCGGTGATGGAAACGGCGCTGCCATCCGAAACTGAGCTGCTGCAGCAGCCACGGCGCGCCGGCGCGGTGGGTGCAGGCAGCCGGGCGTCGCTGGTGCTCACGCCCGACGAATGTCACACGCTCCGCCGCGCGGCCGCGCGGGCGGCGAGTCTCGGGCATCCCGAGCTTGCGGATGATGCGTCCCGTGCGCTGCGGAAGCTGCAGTTCGATCTCGAAGACTTCGCGGCCGAGTTGCCGGCCGCGCAGGTGCTGCGGGTCGACGGCGCGGTGTTCGACGTACTCAGCGAATCGGTGGCGTTGCGCAAGCGGCTCACGTTCACGTACCACAGCATGGAGCGCAACGAAACGGCGGAGCGCACCGTGGAACCGTATGGGCTCGTGTTTCTCACCGGGCACTGGTATCTGGTGGCGCGCGACGTGAACGCCAACGGTATACGCCAATTCCGGGTGAGTCGCATACGTGACGCGAAGATGGCGCCGAAGCCGCAGCATGCGGATTTCGACATCCCCGAGGGCTTCGACCTGTCCGCGTATGCTTCGTCGCGTCGCGCGTGGGAGCTGGGCAACGGCGATCACGAAACGGTGTTCGTGGCGTTCCGCGGTGACATCGGCCTGGTGACGCAGGGGCGCCAACTGGGCGATGATCTGCCGGTGAGCATCGAGCCAAGTCTTGCTGCACGCATCGATGCGCTCGCCACGAGTCACACCATACGCACGTTTCGCGTACGCCGCCGGGACACGTTCCTGCGCTGGCTGCTGTCGTTCGGCGGTGAGGCACATCCCATCGCGCCACATGAGATCGTGACCGAGTGGCGGGCGCTCCTGCAGGCCACGCGCGCCGCGCAGATGGTCGCGAGCCCGGAGGCCGCGTGATCCGCGCCGACGAACGCCTGCAGCGTCTGCTCATGGCCTTTCCGCTCATGGCCGACGAACCGGGGTTGTCGCTCAAGGACATCGCTGAGCGCATCGGCACCACGACGAAGGAACTCACGAAGGACTTCGCGTCGCTCGAGCGCTACGACGTGCCTGCCGGGTGGGTGGATACCGTGCAGGTGTATATCGACACGGCCGGCCAGGCGTCGATGCAGTCGTCGCACTTCAAGCGACCGCAGAAGCTCAATCGTCCTGAGATGCTTGCCCTCGACCTCGGGCTCGGCATGCTGCAGCGTGAACTTCCGGTGGACGAACGGGCCGTCGTGACTCGCACGCGTCAGGCGCTCAAGGCCCTCACGGTGCGGCGCGCCGCCAGTGTGTCCGACGGTGCGAAACGGGAAGACACGGTGCAGGCGGAGAGCGCGCGCGAGCCGGAACTCGCGGTGCTGGGCACGCTACAGACGGCGTTCGAGCAGCGGGTGGTGGTGATGATGCACTATCAGCGACCGGACGATGCGCAGGCCGGTGCGCGACGTGTTCGTCCCTATGCGCTGGTGCGCGCCGACGCCCACGTGTATCTGGTGGGCCACTGCGAACGCGCGGAGGCGATGCGTGTCTTCCGTCTCGATCGCGTGACGGGAGCGCAGGTCACGGCGGATGGCTACGAGCTGCCCGGCGACTTTTCCGTGGCGCAGGTGCTGCAAGGCGGTGGCGTGTTCAAGCGCGACGAAGGCAAGGACGACACGCTGGTCGTGCGCTATTCACCACAGGTGGCGCGCTGGATCGCCGAGCGCACGCAACAGACACCGGCGCCCGATGGTACCATCGAGGTATCGTACCCGCTGGCTGACGAAGCGTGGGCCGTGCGTCACGTGATGCAATACGGCCCCGATGCGGTGGTGATCTCACCGGCCGCGATCCGCGACAAGGTCATCGCGGCCATCGATACGCTACTGGGTGACGGCTGACGACGCCGAGGTCGGCGAACGTCGACGTCAGCTGTCGTGAGTCATCGTCAGTTGTCGTCAGTCGTCGTCGCGATCGGCGGGGATGAAGATCCAGCCGAGGATCGTACTGGTCACGCTCACCAGTAGGGCCCCAAGCATCGCGGCGCGGAAGCCGTCTACCTGAAAGGGAATGTCGAGCCGTGTGGCTACGCTGCTCGTGACGAGCAGCATGGCCGCATTGAGCACGAGGGTGAACAGTCCCAGCGTGACGATGAGCACCGGCAGCGAGAAGAACGTGAGCACTGGCCGGATGAAGGTGTTCACCACCCCGAAGACGAGCGAGAGCCCCAGGAGGCCCGTGGCGCTGCCGGTGTAGCGAATCCCGTCGATG
>NZ_JBIJAW010000257.1:0-4851 GCF_044345575.1 Gemmatimonas sp. | reverse complement strand
ACGAGAAACGGCGCGCCCTTGGCGGGAATCACCACCGCGAGCAGACGTTCGCTGTTGCCCCACCGCATGCCGGTGAAGTACTCCATGCTCGTGCCGCCGGCGAGCATGAGGGCATCGATCTTCTGCTCTGTCATGAGCCGCCGCGCCTTCTCGAGTCGCGCCTTGCGTTCGTCCACCGAGATGGGCACAACGCCGTCCTTCATGGGCGTGAGCGCAGCGATGGCGGGGGGCAGATCACTCTGCGTTGATGCGGCGCCGCTGGCATCGGCTTCAGCCTTGGCGCAGCCGGTGACGGCGAGGGCGGCGAGTGACGCGGAGGAGGTGGCGAGGAAGTCGCGGCGGGTGGTCATCGGGTGGGGAGTGGTGGGAGGGTTGGGGAAACGTTCGTCGGGGATCGCGGAGCAATGGAGATCACGGAGCACACATCGTGCGTGTCTCCGATGAGCTGCTCACGATGGTGACGTGCACACGCGGTTAGGGCTGGATCCCACCACCACCACCGTCGGCTGAGCCAGACGCGCCGGCGGCGGCGCTGGCGCCGAGGGCCACGGTGAGCACGGCGGCGACGATGCCGACGAGCGTCCAGGTGCGTTTGCGCGAGAACGTGCGGGTCTGCACCTGCTCCACATCGGCGCGGGCGATGGTGAGCGGCACGCCGTTCTGCGGGAAGCGCTCACGCGTGGCGGTCATGACGTCGGTGACCGTGAGCTCGATGCTGTCGGCGGTCACCCGCACGATCGGTCCATCGACGCTGCGCACGTTCTCGCCAAGCTTGGGCTGCACGGCGCGCGCGCCGTTGCTGGTGAGGACGAGCGTGGATTCACCGAGGGCGGGTGTGGCGCTCTTGGCGACCGGCACGTAGGCGTAGCAGCCCATCATGGGGAGCGCGAGGCTCCACGCTGTGAGGGCGAGGGCGGTGGTGGCGCGGCGTTGTTGCATGGATCGAGGGAAACGGGTCTGAGGGAAGTTACGCATAGGTTACGGCGGGGGTAACTGCGCTTTACCAGCAGACGGCAGACGGCAGGAACTACAGCACGCAGAACGGGAGGAATGTGGTACAACAAAACGGGCGCCACCGCTTCGCGGGGCGCCCGATTTCCTTTGCGGTAGGGAAATCGGCAGCGGCGCAAAGCGCACGCTGCCGAGTTTTTCTTCCGAATTCCTCCGTGACTGCGTGCTGTAGTTCCTGCGGTCTGCCGTCTGCTTGTCGTCGCACTGACCGAACCTTGACGCCCACAAAACGAAATCGGGGGCGCCCGCACCGCGGCGCCCCCGAGTCGTTCTACCGAATGCCTGCGTCCTGCGAACTCATCCCGTCAGTTGCACGCCGCCGGCCGGTCCTGCGCGGGCTGCGGCGCCAGCGGGTTCTGCTGCCGCTCGTTGTACGAGATGGGGAAGAAGCACGGCCGCAGGCCGCGCGTCGCCACCCAGCGATCCGCACGGATCTGGAAGCGGTAGTGGTCGGTGAGGCGACGCGCCTGCAGGAACAGGTTCACCTGACGCGAATGAATCAGGATGTCGCGCGCCGACACCGTGCTCGCCGGCGTCCAGTCGGGCAGGGCGTCCACCGCACGGATGGCGTTGATACGCGTCTGGAATTCCGACGTGTTGCCCGACGCGAGCGCCGCTTCGGCCAGGATGAGCAGCATTTCCTTGGCCGACGACGCCGTCCAGCCGACGTTCACGGTGGAGGAGAGACGGCAGCACTCGTTGATGTTGGCGAGCGTCACCGGATCCATCTGCCCCGTGATGGGGTCGCGCATGGAGATACCCGCCGCACCGTCCAGCGGGCGCGTGCCCGCGCCGTTCGGCACGATGTAGCGGTTACCGGCGCGGATCTCGAGGCGCGAGTTCATTTCCGAACCCGTCGAGAACCAGCCACCGGCGTTCTGCGCGATCACGTCGAAGCGATAGCGCGCGGCGTTGCTGCCGAACGCGGCGAGCGCGGCGGCGGCATCGGCGTTGGCGCCCGCATCGTTGATGAGCGGGTTGGCCGGGAAGCCGCGCGGCGCGCGCAGCGTGGCCCACACCGCCCGCGACCACTTGGCACGCGCCTGCATGGCCAACAGACGGGCGCGCAGCGGCTGGTTGTTGAGCGCCGTGGCGATCGTCAACCCCTTGCCGGTGTACGCCGTGGCCGAGTCGAACATCACACGCATGTTCGCTTCGCCCACGTTGGCGCCGTTCTTCACGCGATCGGACGCGAGGACGAAGTCTTCGTAGTTCTCGCCGATGAGCGTGTAGATCGTGGCCGCGAGGTAGTACGCCTGCGCCAGGTCGGCACGATTGCGCAGCGAGCCGGCCTTGTCGTACCCCTCGAGCTTCGGGAGCACGTAGTTGGCCATCCAGCGGGCCTGGCTCACGTACGGGTACTGGCCGTCGGTGTACTCGTTGAGCGGGTCACCCAGGTCACCCACATCGAGCAGGTTCCAGTACTCGCGCGAACCCACCCACGTGAGCTCGTCGGAGGCGGCGCCGCTCGTGCCGGTGATCTGGTTGCCCGCCGCGTTCACCGCGCCGTACAGGCCGGTGACGAGCGAGGTGGCCGCCGCCGCCGCCGAGGAAATGGCATCCTCGGTGACGGCGTTGGGGTTCTTCACTTCCGTGGAGAACACGGTGCAGGAAGCCAGCGCCATCGTGCCCAGCGCCGTAACGGCGGTGCCGAGCGAGCGACGGAAGCGCGTTCCCCCAATCTTGGTCAGATGCTGCATATAGGGTCCGTGCTCCAGATCAGAAGTTGAGGTTCAGCGCGAGCGACACACGACGCGGGATCGGCAGGCCGAAGCCGTCCGTCGCGTTCTGGAAGTTGTCCGCCAGCGAACCCGTCGAACCGCGGCCGTTCTCGTTCGATTCCGGATCCTGGCCGGGGTAGCGGGTCCAGAGGAACAGGTTGCGACCGGCGGCCGTGATGCTCGCGTTGCGGAAGCCGATCTTCTTGGCCATGTCGGCGCCGAAGTCGTACGTGATGGCGAGTTCGCGCCAGCGGAGGAAGCTGCCGTTCTGCGCCTGGTAGAGACCAGGCTCGAGGAGACGGCGGTAGCCGCGGATGTACGTCTCGGCGGCGGCCACACGCTGCTCGGGCGTGCTGGCCGGATTCTGCATGACCGATTGAATCTCGGAGAACGCGCGACGGTTGGAGCCGATCGACGGGTGCTGCGAGAGACGGAAGCCGTCGGTCAGGTTCGACACCATGTAGCCCGTGCGATACTCGAGCGTGTTCTGGATCTTCCAGTGGTTCGCAAAGCTCCACGTACCACCGAAGGCACCAGTCCACGTCGGGATGCTCTTGCCGACGCGCTGTTCGAACAGGATGCCGTTGCCGTCGTAGTCGGCGAGCAGCGGCTGGAGCGCCGACTGCACGCTCGACTGCTGGATGTCACGCGGCTGCGCGAAGTACGCGAGCAGTTCGGCGCGCGTGGCGGCCGTGCCACGCCCGTTGAAGCTGATCGGAAGGTCACCGGCGTTGTAGCAGGTGATGGGCTTGTTCGCCGAATTCGTGGCCGGCACGGTGCCGCACTGGCCCGCGAGGCGCGGCTCGTAGATGGAGCCGAGGGGCGCCCCTTCCTTGAGGTAGATGCGGTAGCGCGCGTAGCCGCCCGACACGCGGATGGCCGGCGCGCCGCCGAGGCTCGACAGCGTCTGGTTGAGATACGCGGCGTTGGCGAACAGTTCGAGCTTGTTGGTCGCCTTGTTGATCACCTGCGAGCGCAGGCCGATTTCCATGCCGTTGGCGTCGATGGTGCCGATGTTGGTCAGCTGCGCGTTGCGGAAGCCGCCCGACGTCGGGAAGGTACGCGGCACGAGCGCGTCGTTCACCGTACGCTTCCAGGCGGTGTATTCGAGCGCGACCTTGTTGTTGAACAGGCCGGCTTCGAAGCCCGCTTCGAGTTCCGTCGAGATTTCCGGACGGAGGTCCGGGTTGCCGAGCGCCGACGGAATGAGACCGGCGCCGACCGACGTGACCTGCGGCGCGAACGTCGTGAACTGGTCGAAGGCGCCAGGCTGACGGCCCGACTGACCGATGGCGGCGCGGACGCGGAACGTGGAGAGGAGCGTGCTGCTCCAGCCCTGGCGATCCGACGGCACCATGGAGAGCGACGCCTTCGGGTAGAACACACCACCGGCGTTCTCGCCGAAGGCCGACGAGAAGTCGTAGCGGCCGCCGACCGTGCCGAACACCCAATCGTGCCAGCCGATCTGCGACTGGGCGAAGTAGCCGCCGTTCACGGTGGTGAGGAACGACTCACCAGCCGAGATGTTCTGACCACCGGCGCCCACCACTTCGATACCGGGGCCCGGGAAGAAGGCCGACGAACCGGAGTTGGTTTCGGTGCGGTTGTTGAACACCTGCAGACCGGCCACGTTGCTCGTCGTGAACGGACCGAAATCGCGGTTGTAGGCGATCTTGCCGTCGAGCGTGAGCACGCGCGTGCCGCCCGAGAACACGGCGCGCGACCCGTCGGGGTTGTTCGACGTGAAGAGGTCGACATTGTAGCCGAACGGCGAGAAGCCGAAGTCGCGCTGCGCCGCGTAGTCGAAGCCGAACGTGGACGAGAGGGTGAGCTTCTCGGTGGCCGTGTACGCCGCGTCGAACGTGCCGACGTAGCGCTGCGTGGCCGTCTTGTTGGTCTGCTGCATCGACTCACGCACCGTCATGAACGCCTGGTTACCGAAGGCGTTACCGGCACCCGAGCAGACACCCGGCGAGACGTAGCTGGACGCGTTGCAGTTGGCGAGCTCGGGGCGCGCCATGTACGACAACGAGTTCACGCCGTAGATGTTGTTGTTGTTCTCGGGCGCTTCGTTGGCCGTGTTGTAGTAGGCGTTGTTGAAGCGCAGGCGCAGGTTCTT
>NZ_JBIJAW010000054.1:0-15760 GCF_044345575.1 Gemmatimonas sp. | reverse complement strand
AGGCCTCGGTGCCGAACAACGCCGGGGTGCTCGTGGCGGGCCTGTTCGTGGAAGGGCGCGTGGCGTCGCAGAAGCGCCTGGGCGTGCTCGTGCCCGAGCAGGCGGTCGATCAGACCGGCGGCGTGGGTCCCAATGTGATGCGCCTCAAGGGTGGCAAGGTGGAAAAGGTGGATGTGCAACTCGGTTTGCGTGACGAAGAGGCCGAGCGCGTCGAGATCACGAGCGGGTTGGCGGCTGGTGACACGGTGCTGCTGGGCGCGGCGCGCGGTATCTCGGTGGGCGTGTCGGTGACGGTATCGGCGCCCACGGATGCGTCGGCGAAGAGCGCTACGGCGAAGGCGGTCGCTCCGACCGCCGACAGCACGCCGAAGGCGAAGAACTGACCACGAGCGGACTCCCATGTTCATTTCTGATTTCGCGATCAAGCGGCCGCTGCTCACCATCGTGGCCATGCTGGCCCTGGTGGGGTTCGGTCTGGTCGCGCTCCTGCAGCTGCAGACCGACGAATTCCCCGAGGTGCAGCCGCCGGTCGTGCTCACCACGGTGATCTATCCGGGCGCCTCCCCCGAGCAGGTGGAGCGCGAGGTGCTCGAGCCCATCGAAGAGGCGATCCAGGCCATCTCCGGGGTGAAGAAGATGGAAGGCGAAGCCCGTGACGGGTACGCCCAGATCATCACGCAGTTCGTGTATGCGAAGGATCTGCAGGAAGCGTCGCAGGAAATTCGTGACGCCATCGGCACCAAGCGTCAGGATCTGCCGCAGGAAATCGAAGAGCCCATCCTGCGCAAGTTCAATCCCACCGACGCGCCCATCGTGACGCTCGGTCTGTCGTCGAACACGCTGAACCCGGCGCAACTCACGCTGATCGCCGACCCCGGCATTACGCGTGAGCTGCGCGCCATCCCTGGCGTCGCCGACGTCTCGGTGACGGGCTCGGTGAAGCGCGAGCTCACCGTGAATCTCGACCCGCAGCGCCTGGTGGCCGCCGGGGTGTCGGTGCCGCAGGTGGTGGGTGCGTTGCAGCAGGGCAATCTGGCGGTGCCCGTGGGGCGGGTGAACGGCGCGCTCGACGAGCGCACCATTCGTCTGCGCGGTCGTCTCGACGGGCCGCAGGATTTCATGAGCCTCGTGGTCGCCGAGAAGGGTGGACGCGTGATTCGCCTCGGTGATGTGGCCACCGCCGAAGACGGCACCGAAGAGCAGCGCACGCTGGCGCTGTACAACGGCAAGGACGCCGTCGGCATCGAGATCAAGAAGACGAAGGGGTACAGCACCACGGCCGTGGCCGAGGCGGTGCTGAAGAAGGTGGCGACGCTCGACTCGGTGGTGACCCCGCAGGGCGCGTCCCTCACCGTGATCAAGAACAAGGGGCAGCGCGTCACCAACTCAGTCGACAACGTACAGAGCGCGCTCATCGAGGGTGCCCTGCTCACGGTGCTGGTGGTGTTCCTGTTCCTCAATTCGTGGCGCTCGACGGTCATTACCGGCCTGGCGCTGCCGGTGTCGGTGCTGGCGAGCTTTGTGGCCGTGTGGGCGTTCGGCTTCACGCTCAACACGATGTCGCTGCTGGGGCTCTCGCTCGCCATCGGTATCCTCATTGACGACGCCATCGTCGTGCGCGAGAACATCGTGCGACACGTGGAGATGGGGAAGGATCACTACACTGCGGCACGGGAAGGCACCGACGAAATCGGGCTCGCCGTGGCCGCCACGACGTTCTCCATCGTGGCGGTGTTCGTGCCCATCGCGTTCCTGCAGGGTGAATCCGGTCAGTGGTTCAAGCCCTTCGCGCTGACCATCGCCTGTTCCGTGCTCGTGTCGCTGTTCGTGTCGTTCTCGCTCGATCCCATGCTCTCGGCCTACTGGCCCGACCCGCATCTGGCCGAGCACGAAAAGAGCTGGATCACGAAGCAGCTCGACAAGTTCAACACGTGGTTCAACGGCCTCGCGGACCGCTATCGCCTGCTCATCGGGTGGGCGCTCGATCACCCCAAGAGCATGGTCACGCTCGCGGTGGGCACATTCGCCTTTGCCCTGGCGATGCCGGCGCTCGGTTTCGTGGGTGGCGGGTTCTTTCCGCTCGAAGACAACGCCGAACTCAACATGACGGTGGAAACGCCGCCGGGCGCGAACGTCGATTACCTCCGCCAGAAGGTAGGCGAGGCGATCCGCTTGGCTGATCCTTCGCGTCATCCTGAGGTACTCTACAGCTTCGTCACCGCCGGTGGCGCAAGCGGCGCGGTGGACAAGGCCAGTGTGTACCTCAAGCTGCGTCCCAAGGCCGACCGACTGAAGGACGGCCAGATGTCCGCCGAGGAACTCGGTGAGGCCATGCGCAAGGAAGTCGCGGGGATCGGTGGTGCGTCTGTTTCGCTGTACACCAACGACTTCGCCGGCCAGCAGAAGCAGATCTCGCTCGAGCTGCGTGGCAACAACAAGGCCGCGCTGCAGAAGACGGCCGATCAGTATCTCGCGGTCCTCCAGTCGGTGCCCGGCGCGGTTGATGTGGCACTCAGCACCAAGGGGCAAAAGCCTGAACTCACGGTGCAGGTGGATCGCGGCCTCGCCGGTGCGCTCGGCCTGAGTGTGGGGCAGGTGGCCACGGCAATTCGCCCGGCCTTTGCCGGTCTCGATGCCGGTGACTGGGTGGATCCCTCGAATGAGACGCGCAAGGTGATGGTCCGCCTTTCGCCGGACGCGCGCTCGCGTGGCGCCGATCTCGCGCAGCTGCCCATCGCCGTGGGCGGCGGTGCCAACGGCACGCTGATTCCGTTGCAGCAGGTGGCGCGTATCAAGAGCGAGCTCGGACCGGCCATCGTGAACCATCTCAATCGCGACAACGTGATCAAGGTGGAGGCGAATGTGGCTGGCCGATCGCTCAGCGAGGTGCAGGCCGACATTCAGAAGGGGCTCGATGCCATTCCGCTGCCGCCGGGCATTTCGCTGTCGTCCGGTGGACAGGTCGAGCAGCAGCAGGAGGTATTCAGCAGCATCTTCATCGCGCTCGGCGTGGCGGTGACGCTGATGTATCTCATCCTGGTGGTGCAGTTCGGCTCGTTCCTCGATCCGATCTCGATTCTCATCTCGCTGCCGTTGTCGCTGATCGGTGTGATGGGCGCGCTGGCCATCACCGGCAACACGATCAACCTCATGAGTCTCATCGGGGTGATCCTGCTGTGCGGCATCGTGGCCAAGAACGCCATTCTGCTCATCGACTTCGCCAAGTGGGCCCGCGAGAAGAACGGTATGCCCCTGCGCGAGGCGCTCATCGAGGCCGGCGCGATCCGCCTGCGCCCCATCCTCATGACCACGTTCGCGCTCATCGCGGGCATGATCCCGGTCGCACTCGGCCGCGGCGAAGGGGCGCAGTTCCGGGCGCCACTGGGCGTGGCAGTGATCGGCGGCGTGGTGACGAGCACGATCCTCACCCTACTCGTCATTCCGACCTTCTACGAGATCTTCGATCGATGGCGGACGCGCCTCTCCCGCATGGTGGGGCTCAATCCGCCCCGCACCGGAGAGTTCCGCACCTTCGAGATGCCGGTGCCGGAAGCCGGCGACTGATACGGATTCGTAAACGCGGGGATCGGCAGGACCGGCCGACACCGGGCGGGTGTAGATTGCATCTCGTATGCGCCTGCCGGTCTCCCTCCTTGTGTCCGAAGCCTCCTGGCTTGCCATGATGACCGACGCGCCGTGGACGTACATCGTCCTCGGCGCGTCGACCATTATCACGGAGGAGCTGGCGCCCATTTTCGGCGGCATCGCGGTGCACGAGCGGGAACTGCGCCTGATCCCGCTGATCGCCGCGATCACGCTGGGCGGGTGGATCGCGACCTCCCTTCTCTACGCGGTGGGGCGGCTCAAGTGGGAAACCATTCGGCGCCGCTTTCCGCGCACCCGCGCCACCGGGACCGTGGCGCTACGGGTCGTCCGTCGTAATCCGCTGACGGCCTCGTTCTTCGTGCGCTTCGCCTTCGGCCTGCGCATTGTGCTGCCCATGGCGAGTGGCGCGGCGCGCGTTCCGCTCTATGTGTTCCTGCCGGTCTCGCTCATCGGGTCACTGGCATGGACGCTCGTGTTCACGCTGGTGGGTTACGTGGCCGGCGAAGCGGCGGTGCAGGCCATAGGCCACCTCGGCAAGGCCGGTGAGATCGTGGGCGCCGTGGTGGTCACCATCGCCGTCTTCGCGTTCCTGCGGTGGCAGCGCCGTCGCCGTGAACGCAAGGCTGAGCGACGGGCCATGGCGCGTCGCTCACCCGATGCGAAGGCGTGGGAGTCGGACGCCTAGCAACGCCACCGCGGCACCAGCGCGCCAGGTTTGCGGACGAACCGTCCGCGATCGCGGGCTACGCGCCCTGCTCGATCAGTGCCGCCGCCTCGCGAAGCTCGCGCCAGGCGAGTTCGATGTGCGACCGGTCGGTGCGGATGTTGCCAACCGCCAGACGCAGCGTGTAGCGACCGTTGAGTTTGGTGTGCGACAGGTACGTGTGCCCTCTGGCGTTCACCCGCTCCATGATCGCCGCGTTGAGTGCGGCGATGGCGGTTTCGTCGGCATCCGCGGGCACGCGGCGGAAGCAGACCAGCGACAGCGTGACCGGTGCGGTGAGCTCCCATCCCCCCTCGAAATGCACCATGCCCGCAAACTCGCGCGCCAGCTCGCAATGATGACGGATGCGCTCGGCGATGCCCTCACGTCCGTACGCCCGTAGCACCATCCACAGCTTCAGTGACCGGAACCGGCGTCCCAGCTGGATGCCGTAGTCCATGAGGTTCACCGTCTCGTCCTGCGTACGGGTGACGAGATACTCCGGCAACAGCGCAAACGCCTGCTTGAGCGACTGTGGATCGCGCGTGTACAGCACCGAGCAGTCCATTGGGGTGAACAGCCACTTGTGCGGGTTCACGACCAGTGAATCCGCGCCATCCACGCCATCGAGCAGGTAGCGCAGCTCCGGTACGATGGCGGCTACACCGGCGTACGCGGCATCCACGTGTACCCAGCAGTCGTGTGCGTGCGCGATGCGTACCACCTCAGCCACCGGATCGATACTCGTGATGCTCGTGGTGCCGACACACGGCACCACCGCGATCGGTCGGTAGCCCGCCGCCACATCGGCCTCCATCGCGGCCGCCAGAGCGTCGGGGCGCAGACGAAACTGCTCGTCGGTGGCGATCTTCACGAGATTCTCGTGCCCGAGCCCGAGGGCAATGACCGCCTTGTCGATGCTGGAGTGCGCGTGCTCGCTGCAGTACACGCGCAGGCGCGGCAGGTCGGTGCGCGCGGCCATCCCCTTGCTTCTCACATCGAAACCGGCACGCTCACGGGCCGCCGCGAGCGCATAGAACGTGCTCACGCTCGCCGTGTCGGTGATTTGCCCGAACCACCCATCGCCCAATCCCATGAGTTGGCGCAGCCAATCGAGCGTCAGCTGCTCCAGCTCCGTGACGGCCGGACTGGTGACCCATAGCATGCCGTTCGCATTGAGCCCTGCCGTCAGCAACTCGCCAAGAATGCCAGGATACGCGCCGGAGTTGGCGAAGTAGGCGAAGAACGCCGGGTGATTCCAGTGCGTGATGCCCGGCACGATGGTGCTGTGAAAGTCACGCAGCATCGCATCCAGCGGCTCGCCCACGTCGGGTGGCGAGGCGGGCAACGCCGCGCGCACGTCACCCGGCCGTACCCGGCTGCGGACCGGATAGTGCGCACTGTTCTCGAGATAATCGGCGATCCAGTCGACGGCGGCGTGCGCCGCCGTCCTGAACTCGTCGGGAGGCACGTCGCCGGTGAGCCGTAGCGCGTCAGTCATGAAAGCAGGGAACGGATGGACTGCAGCAGCTGATCGATCGAAAAGGGCTTGGCCAGCACGGTGACCTCATCGTCCAACTGTCCACCGAGGTCCGCCAGCTCCTCCGGACTGTAGCCCGACACGAACAGGATCGGCAACTGCGGGTGCCGGGTGCGCAGGCGGCGTCCCAACTCCCACCCGCTGAGCTCGGGCATTACTACGTCGCTCACGACCAGATCGAAGGCCGTGCTCGTCTGCTCCAGCACGTCGAGGGCCATCTGGCCGTTGAAGGCTTCTTCCACCGCGAATCCCTGACGCTCGAGCACGGTGCGCATGAGTTGACGTACACCCCGCTCGTCGTCGACCACGAGGAGACGCTGGCTGCGTCGTGCGGCTGCGGTCGGCGATTCCGTCGTCGCATCCGGGGTCTTGGCGGCATCGTCCGAGGCGGGCAGATAGATCACCATCGTCGTGCCCTCGCCGGGCCGCGAGGAGAGCAGCACATATCCGCCGGTCTGTCGCACGAGCCCGTACACCATCGAGAGCCCCAGCCCCGTGCCCTCACCGGTACGCTTCGTGGTAAAGAACGGTTCGAAGACCCGGTCTTGCAGGTCGCTGGGGATCCCCATGCCCGAGTCCGTCACTCGCAGGACCGAATAGGTTCCCGGAGGCAGCTCGTCGCCCATCGCGGCCGGCCGCGCGGTGGTCACGCGCTCGGTGCCGCTGGAAATAGTGATCGTCCCCTCGCGGCGCATGGCATCTCGCGCATTTATGACGAGGTTGAGCAGGACCTGATCCATCTGCGATCGATCGGCGAGCACGAAGGCCGGTCGCACGTCGGTTTCGATCGTGATGCGCGGCCCGGCCGCGACACCCAGCACCGTCAGCAGGCCATCGATCGTTTCGGCGAGATCGAACACCGTGCGGCGCAGCATCTGCTTGCGGCTGTACGCCAGGAGCTGACGCGTCAGCCGCGTGGCACGATCCGCCGCCACGACGACCTCGCCAAGCAGCTCACGCGTCCCCGCCGGCAATTCGGAGGTCGACGTCACCAGTTCCACATTCCCGGTGATGACGGTGAGGAGGTTGTTGAAGTCGTGAGCCACCCCGCCGGCAAGCTGACCGATGGCCTCCATCTTCTGCGCCTGGCGCAACTGCTCCTGGGTGGCCTCCAACTGGGCGTAGGCCCGCTTTACCTCTTCCCGTTCACCAATGGCCGACTGCATCCGCGCCAACCGATCGGCGAGTTCGCGTGAGACGGTCTCGAGTGAATGCTCCATCAGCCGGCGGTCATCGTCGGCATGACGGTAGGCCTGCTGCACGAGTTCGAGAAATGGCAGCAGATCGGGCGGTACGGCATCGATGCTGCCGAAGTGTCGACGCACCTGCCGTACGAGCAGCTTGTGCCAGCCTTCGCTCGGGATCCCCTCGGCTGCGCTCACGCGATGATCACCGGCCGCATCACTCCGTCTCGTCGAGCGTGGTGATGGTCATGGTCTGGTTGTGCAACTCGCACGTACGCGAACCAGCCACCGGCGCGATCTCTCCGTACGAATAGAATCCGATCAGTGCCGGCCGCTCGCCGAGCACATCGCGGACACTCTCCACTTCTTCCTCGACTCGCTGCTTCAGCACCAGCTTGCGCCCCACGCAGCTGATAAGCAGGGCCAGCGACGGTTCGCGCTCGCCCACACTCTCGCGTGCCGCCGTGGCCGCCCCCTGCGCGCCATCGACCAGTCGATCGAAGTTGGCCTTCATCAACTGGGCGTGATAGCCCTGCGGTACGTCGCCTGCGAAGATGAGACTGCCTTGCCGCTCATCGATGCCCAGGATCGTGCGTACCACGGGGCGTGCATCGGGACCGGCGCGCAGGTTGAGTGGGAACAGCAAGCCACTGCCTGGGAGATCTGCCGCATGCGCACCGAGGTAGTCGCGATACAACTGCAGTGCCGGGGCGCCGTCGAGTTCGTAGAGAACGTTGCCTTCCGACCGCGTGATGATGCGATTGGGGCCGAACGCATCCCAGCCGCCAAGCGATCCGTGGCCGACCTGCAGCCGATTCCCGTACAGGCCAATGGCGATCACGGCGTCGTCCATCACGGTGTCATCCATCCACAGCAGCGTACGCTGGAAGCGTCCCGCGTCGCCGGCGAGGCCGCCAGTGACGAGGACCGATGACGGCAGGTGGCGCTGCACTCCCTTGGTGAGCGCCGAGCCGTTCACCCGCAGGCCGTCGGAGAGCACGAGGACATGCGCGAGGTCGTCGCCGGCCAGCGCATCGGCGAGCAACTCGCCGACAGTGCCGCTGTCGTCGCCGGGGCTGAGGTTCCGATGGACCAACCGCACCGTCGTATGCGCAAAGGTCAGCGCAACCAGTGCCAAGCTGTCATCGCATACGCTCGTGCCCACGATCTCTCCGGCGGTACTACAGCCGGCAATCCGGGCGTTCGGGTAGCGGGCACGCACCTGTGCGCGGAGGGTGTCGTCCGCGATTGCCTCAGGGGCGCCGAAGGCCAGCACGAGTTGCACGTCGAGGGGATCTCCCCCCGTCCGCAGCGTGAGCCAATCCGTCTGTCGGGTCCAATGCCGCTTTTCGACGATCATGTCAGTAGACGACCCCATCGTTGAGAAGATACGTCGAAGCTGCACATGAATGTGCACCTGGATGTGCGAATGGGCCAGCACCTGGCGAGGGCGGTGGCCTCAAGTTGTCGAACGGACGACCGAAACTTCGTAGCATGAAACTGATTCGGCTGATCTACGCGAGCGCAGCGTGCACCGAGATGTCGTACGCTGAACTCACCACCATTCTTCGCACCGCCGAAGCGCATAACGGGCAGAATGGCATCACGGGCATTCTCTGCTATGGCGGTGGGATGTTCCTGCAGGCACTCGAAGGAGAGCGCGATGTCGTCAACGCGCTCTACAACCGCATCGTTGCCGACCGACGGCACGAGCGCTGCGAGATTCTGCGCTACGGACGCATCGCGACACGACGCTTCGAACAGTGGAAGATGAAGTACGTCGGACTCGATGATCCGGCGACGGCACATCGTCGCGACCTCGTGCTGCGACACTCCGGGACGTCGCACTTCTCGCCGATCCGGATGAGCGGCGCACAGGCGAGCGCGTTGCTGTTCGATCTGTCGCACGAGTTCCGCATCGCCGCCTGAACGCCCGCCAATCGGTACCCGTAACGCCAACGCCCCCCGGTGTGATCACCGGAGGGCGTTCGTGTTTCGCGCGGAGACTCCAGTCGCCAACGCCTTACGGCACCCGCGGGACACCGCCGCTCACGAGGAACTCTACGGCAAGCGTGCTCATGGCCCGCACACCCACCGGCAGGGCCTTGTCGTCACCCTGAAAGAGCGGGGAGTGGTTGCTGGCGACACCAAAGAGATCCACACTTGGCGGCGTCACCGAGAGGTTGAAGAAGAAGCCCGGTGCCTTCTCGGCAAAGCGAGAAAAGTCTTCGCCGGCCATGCTCCCCGCCTTGTTCTCGAACACACCGGCCGCCGTGCCGACGCGCTTGAGTGCCGGCGAGAACTTCGACACCATCGCCGTGTTGTTGATCGTGCTGCCGTAGCCAAGCACCACCTCCACCTCGGCCTTTGCCCCGTGCGCTTCGGCGATGTTCTGCGCCAGAGTCTTCATGCGCTCAGCCACGATCTGCCGCGACTTCGGGTCGAAGGTGCGGATGGTCCCGATCATCCACACCGAATCAGGGATGATGTTCTCCCGCAGCCCGCCGTGAATGGCGCCCACCGTGACCACCGCCGGACCGGCCGTGAGATCGAGCGAACGCGACACGATGGTCTGCAGCGCCGACACGATCTCGGCGCTCACCACGATCGGGTCCACCGCCGTGCTGGGGAACGCGCCGTGTCCCTGCTTGCCGCGCACGATGATCTTCCACGTGTCGGCCGATGCGCTGATGGAACCACCACGATAGCTCATGGAGCCAAGCGGGCCCGGGCCCACGTGCAGACCGAACACGCCGTCCACGCCGTTCATCACGCCCGCGTCGATCATGGGCTGAGCCCCGCCGCGCGGCGGCACTTCTTCGGCCGGCTGGAAGAGGAACTTCACGGTGCCCGGCAGTTTTGCCCGCAGCCCGGCCAGCACCTCCGCCGTGCCCATGAGCATGGCAGTGTGCATGTCGTGACCGCAGGCGTGCATGACACCCGTTTCCTGCCCGTTGTACACGGTACGTACCGTGCTCTTGAACGGGACGTCCACCATCTCCGTCACCGGCAGCGCATCCATATCGGCGCGCAACGCCACGGTGGGGCCGGGCTTCCCGCCCTTCAGAATGCCCACCACGCCGGGAATGCCGCCGACGTTCTCCTGCACGTCCATGCCGAGCGCCTTGAGATGTGCTGCCACGAGGGCGGCGGTGCGCTTCTCCTGATAGCCCAGCTCGGGGTGCTGGTGAATGTCATGCCGCCACGCCGTGACCTTGTCGGCGATCGCGTTCGTGCGCTTGTCGATCTCCGCCTGCAACGCCGGGTCGAACGGCTGCTGCGCCCCTGCCGTGGTGGTACCGGCACATGCCAGTACCACCGCGGTCAGCGTCGCGCGAAACGTGCCTGCGCGCATCAGTTGTTGCCCTTGGGCTTCGATTCGATGGGGCGCACCGTGGGATACTCGATGCCGAGCTGCTCGAGATACGTGTTGTACTTCTTGGGGTCGTAGTAGAACTTCTGCAGCTGCGGCTTGTACTTCGCCATGATGTCGGCGTTCAGCCAGATGGGCGGCTGATCCGACGGGCGGATGAACGGCTTGTACTTCACCGTCTTCGTCTGGACGTTGTTGAAGTAGTCCCACGCGTCCGCAACCACCTTGGGCGTCATGAGGATGTCCAGCAGCGTGAGCGCCTGCACCTTGGCACCGGCGAGGGCGCCCTTGTGCGCGATAGGCGTGGCCATCGAGATCGCGTTGGCCCAGTTGTGGCCCGGCAAGCTGGGAATGTTCGACGGGAAGCGCAGCGTGACCGTGGGCACGTTCCACGCGATGTCCCCGATGTCGTCGGAGCCGCCGCCCATCCAGTTCTGCGGCACTTCGGCGCCGCGCAGCTGCTTGTTCACCTGCGTCTCGAGGCCGAAGTCCGGCTGCCCCAGTTCACGCTGAATGCCCTTCGCGAGCGTCTGGTCCTTGTCGTCCCAGGCGGGCATGCCAACGGTCTGGATGTTCTGGTGCATCGCTTCGGCGATCGGCTTGCTGAAGTGTGCCGACCAACCGCTGCCGAGGATCATCACCGTATCGAGCTTGGTATCGGTCATCATCGCCGCACCACGCGCGATCTTCTGGCCGGTCTCGAACAGCTCCATCGTGCGCGGATAGTCCTGCTCGCGGAAGTAGAACCAGATGCTGGCGGTGCTGGGCACCACGTTCGGCTGGTCGCCGCCGTCCTTGATCACATAGTGCGAGCGCTGCTGCAGGCGCAGGTGCTCACGGCGGTATTCCCACCCCTGCGCCATGAGCATCACGGCATCGAGCGCCGACTGGCCGCGCCACGGCGCGCCGGCGGCATGGGCGCTGGACCCCTTGAAGCGGAACTCCGCCGAGATGAGCGCGCTCGAACCGCTTGCGCCCCACGACACGCCGAGGTCGTTGCCTACGTGCGTGAAGAGCGTGACGTCGGTGTTCTTGAAGATGCCGTCGCGTACGAGGAACGCCTTGCCCGCCATCTGCTCTTCGGCGATGCCCGGCCACAGCAGCAGCGTGCCGTTGATCTTGTCGCGCATCATGAGCTGCTTCACCACGATGGCCGCGACGACGTTGAGCGCCTGGCCGGCATTGTGCCCTTCGCCGTGTCCGGGGCCCTGCGTGACCATCGGGTCCTTGTAGCCCACGCCCGGCTTGTTGCTGGCCTGCGGAATACCGTCCACATCGGACCCGAGGGAAATCTCCGGCTTGCCGGTCCCGTAGCTCCACTTGGCGGTCCAGGCGGTCGGAATGCCGGCCACCCCCCTCTCGACCTTGAATCCCTCCTTCTCGAGGATTCCGGTGAGGTACTTCTGCGACTCCCATTCCTGGAAGCCGAGCTCCTGGAAGGAGAAGAGCATGTCCACGATTTCCTGGACCTGCTTGGAGCGGGCCTGCACCATCTGCAGGGCCTCGTCCTTGAGCTTGGCCAGCCGCGGATCGGCGGCGGTCTGGGCCGCGACGGCCGCGCCGGCGGCGGGGGTCGTGGCCTGGGCGCTCACGGCTGCCGGCAGGGCGGCCAGTGACGAGAACACGGTCGCCACAACGAGATGGCGGGTCGGACGGGACAGCCGGGGGAGGAATCGCACGTCGGGTCTCCTGAAACGAAATGACATCGGGCCGGGTCCTACTCCCCGAAGTTACGCTTCACCCGCGGAAACCGCTCGCGCCGTCCCTCCGTATGCAGTCGTATTCCCTCGCGTCCCGTCCCCGGTGGACGGCGCGTTCCCCCACGTCGGTCGAACACATCGTGTCTATGCTTCGTTGGCTTCCGAGGGCTTCCGTAGTGGCGATCCTCCTTGTGCCGGGCGCCCTGCAGGCGCAGGCGAGGCGGGACACTACCCAGCGCCGTGCCGATTCGCTGAGCGTGGAGGAGCGCCGGGCCGTGCAGGAGGCCGTGCGTGATGCCCGGGTCCTCAACAGAAAGCGGGTTGGCGGGGACAGCACCACCAGGGCGCGACTCGTGGCCGAAGCAGCCGTCTCGGCGTTCAGCAGCCCGGAGGCCCGGGCCGTGTTCGAGCGTGCACGCGAGGCCCGCGAGCGCCAGGACAGCGCGCTCAAGGCGTACCGGGCTACCACCACGCAACGCATGTCCATGCACCTCGGCGCGCGTCGGCTCGGGCTCGAAAAGCTGATCTTCCAGGGCGACAACGTGGCGCAGATCTCCTGGCGCCGCGACGTGGGGGTGCGTGTTACGCCCGTAGGCTCGCGCATGACCGTGCCCATGGCGAGCGAAGTCAGCGGCGACTTCGTCTCGGCCGTCTCCATCCCGTACTTCCCGGGACGCGAACAGCTCTGGTTCCCGTCGTCGGACTTCGGCCGTGTCAAAACCGAAGTGGACGACCGTGACATCATCCATCCGCTCGCGCGCGGCGCCGAACGATGGTACCGCTACGCCACCGGCGACTCGGCCGACATCACGCTCCCCGACGGCAACGTGATCAAGCTGCGGGAGCTGCGCATCACGGCCCGTAAGCCCGACTGGCGCACCTTCGTGGGGTCGTTCTGGTTCGATCGTGACGGGGGGCAGCTCGTGCGTGCCGCCTATCGGCTCGCGACGGATATCGACATCTGGGGCGTGGCCAGCGACGAGGCGAAGCGGGACATCGTCGAGAACGCAACGCTCGCCCCGGTGCGCGATTCGGTGCTGCGGGCGCGACTGCCGCGTGATTTGTATGTGAAGGACAGCACCCAGCGCGCCAAGGCCGCGCAAGCCGCGCGCCAGGGCGCTGCCACCAACGATGAGGACGTGCCCGTTTGGGTGAGCGCCACCATGCGCCCCATGCGCGCGAAGCTCGACGCCATCACCGTGGAGTACGCCCTGTACAAGGGCAAGTTCTGGCTGCCACGCGCGCACAGCGCCACCGCCAGCGCCGATGTGATGTTCATGCGCATTCCGTTTCGCCTCGATGAGAAGTTCACCTACGAGGACGTGGACGGCGACTTCACGCTCGCGGCACTGCCTCCGGCACGCAATCGCTTCGAGGCGGGCGCCGGGCGCGACTCGACGAACGTCGATCTCGACAATAGCGTAGAAGTGAGCGTGAGTGCTGGCGGCAAGCGACGCGTGCTTTCCGACTCCGCCAAGCGTGACTCGGTCGAGCGTGCGCGCTACGGTCGCGGCAAGGTGACGCAGTGCCGCACCGACAGCACGTGGACGAAGGTGGAGGAACGCTACGAGCGCTCGCTACGCATCGCGTACGACATGCCGTGCAAGATGGAGACACTGGCCACGTCACCCGCGCTACCCGCGGAGACCGTGCGTGACGACGAGCTCTTCGATTTGCGCAGTGCCGAGCAACTGGCCAACGCCCTGAGCATGGAGCTGCAGGTGCCCTGGGCGCCGCAGCCCCCCACGGTGCGGGTGGGTTCCGATCTGCTCCGCTACAACCGCGTGGAGGGGCTGTCGGCCGGTGTGGAAGTGAAGCAGGTACTCGGCGCCGGCTACGCGCTGCGCGCGGTAGGGCGTATCGGGCACGCTGATCTGCACGCGAATGGCGAGCTGTCGCTCCTGCGCAGTAATGGCGCCCGCAGCATCAACGCGGGCGTGTATCACCGACTGAACGCCATGAATCCCGAATGGGCTGGAGCCCTCACACTGGGGACGTCGCTGCCAGCGCTGCTCTACGGCCGCGATGAAGGGTTCTATTACCGCAGCTACGGGCTCGAACTCGGCGAGAAGCGTGAACAGCGCAAGGGCGCCTTCGAATACCGGTTCTTCCTCGAGCGGCAGTGGACGGCAGGGGACAGCAATGTCGTCAACACCTTCTCGCTGGCCCGGCTCACCAATGGTGCCCGCTTCCGCGAGAATCTGCTCAGCGAACCCGGCGCGTTCACCGGAGTCAGCGCGAACTGGTCGCGCATGCTCGTCGAGCGGCCGCGTGGCGCGCGTCTCACGGCGATCGCCCGAGCCGAAGCCGCCACCGGCACCTTCGAGTACGCGCGTGGTTCGGTCGAGAGCACGGCGTCCCGTCGAGTGGGACCGTTCTCCGCCGCCCTGACGGGATCGATCGGCAGCTCACTCGGACGCGTGCCGTTCCAGCGTGGCTATGCCATTGGCGGTCTGCGCACCGTGCGCGGTCAGCTGCCCGGCACACAGCAGGGCGATGCGTTCTGGTTCTCCCGCGCCGAAGTGGGCACCGGTGGTGGCGCCGTACGCCCGGTGGCCTTCTTCGACGTGGGATGGGCCGGCAGTCGAAAGACGTTCGGGCAGATCCAGCCGCAGCGCGGCGCCGGTGTCGGCCTCGGTTTTCTCGACGGCCTGTTCCGGCTCGACATGGCGCGCGGGCTGTATCCCTACAAAGGGTGGCGCTTCGACCTCTATCTCGAAGCGCCGCTCTGAGCCGGCACCGCTTCCTGCGTCAGCGCGTCGATCCGTGACATCCATGTCTCCCGGATGCGCGCCACATGCTCGGCCGCACCGCGCGGCTTCACCTTGCGCCACCGCCCGTGCTGGTGCTCCCAGTCGTCGAGAATCCAGCGCGCGCGTGCACTCCCAGTGCGCGTGATGTGCAGAGTGAGCAACTGTCTCACGAGGTGCGTGTCCTCGCCATCGAGATCGGCCAGCAGCACCATTTCGTGATTGAGGCGTCCGGCGAAGGTTTCCGATTCGTCGAAGACGTACGCCACCCCGTTGGACATCCCCGCGCCGAAATTGCGCCCGGCGCGGCCAAGCACCGTGACGATGCCGCCCGTCATGTACTCGCACGCATGATTGCCCACGCCCTCCACCACGGCGCACGCTCCGGAGTTGCGCACGGCGAAGCGGTCGCCCGCCTGGCCCGCCGCACAGAGCAGGCCGTCGGTGGCACCGTACAGCACGGTGTTGCCGAGGATCATGTTGAGATGACTCGCGCCACGATAGCGGGCGTTGCGGAACGGACGCACCGTGATCTCGGCGCCGTTGAGCCCCTTGCCCACGTAGTCGTTGGCTTCGCCTTCGAGCGTGAAGCGCATGCCGCGTAGCCCGAAGGCCCCAAAGCTCTGTCCGGCGCTGCCACTGAACGACAGCTGCACCGTCCCGGGAGGAAGGCCCGCGTCACCGAAGCGCTCGGCCAGTGCCCCCGCCACGCGCGCGCCAACCGTAAGGTGGTGATTGCGGATCTCGTAGGCCCCGCTGAACGGTTCGCCAAGGCGAAGCGTGGCGTCCGCCACGGCCAGGATCTGCTCGTCGATCACGGGCACGCCAGGGCGCACGTTGCGCTCCGCCGTACGCACGCGCGCCTCGTCGCTCCGGCGCGGTGCGCCGAGCACTAGCGACAGAT
>NZ_JBIJAW010000256.1:0-4899 GCF_044345575.1 Gemmatimonas sp. | reverse complement strand
GCAAGGAAATCCGTCTCGCCGAAGTCGAAATGCCCGGTCTCATGGCACTGCGCGCGGAATACGCGGGCAAGGCGCCGCTCAAGGGCGCGAAGATCATGGGCTCGCTGCACATGACGGTGCAGACGGCGGTGCTCATCGAAACGCTCGTCGCGCTCGGCGCCGATGTGCGCTGGGTGTCGTGCAACATCTTCTCCACGCAGGATCATGCGGCCGCCGCGGTGGCCGTGGGCCCCAACGGTACGGTGGAGAACCCGCAGGGTACACCGGTGTTCGCGTGGAAGGGGGAGACGCTCGAGGAATACTGGTGGTGCACCGAGCAGGCGCTCATGTGGGCCGACGGCACGGGCCCAAACCTGCTGCTCGATGACGGTGGCGACGCCACGCTGCTCGTGCACAAGGGCACCGAGTACGAGCACGCGGGCGCGGTCCCGTCGTTCGACAGCGACAACGAGCCGGAAGAGTGGGGCGTGATTCTTGACCTGCTGCGCGCGGAGCAGCAGAAGAACCCCGGTCGCTGGACGAAGGTGCTGGCCGGCATTCGTGGCGTGTCGGAAGAGACCACCACGGGTGTGCATCGCCTGTACGAAATGGAGCGCGCGGGCACGCTCGCCTTCCCGGCGATCAACGTGAACGACGCCGTGACCAAGTCGAAGTTCGACAACCTGTACGGCTGCCGTCACTCGGTGGTCGACGGGCTCAATCGCGCGACCGACGTGATGCTTGCCGGCAAGATCGTCGTGGTGCTCGGCTACGGCGACGTGGGCAAGGGCTGCGCGCAGGCGCTCAAGGGGCAGGGCGCGCGCGTGGTCGTGACCGAAATCGATCCCATTTGCGCGCTGCAGGCGGCGCTCGAGGGCTATCAGGTCACCACGCTCGAAGACATCGTGGAGCAGGCGGACATCTTCGTGTCGGCGACGGGCAACAAGAACGTCATCACCGTCGAGCACATGAGCCGCATGAAGGACAAGGCGATCGTGAGCAACATCGGCCACTTCGACAACGAGATCGACATGGCCGGTCTCAAGAAGGTCGAAGGAATGAAGCGCATCAACATCAAGCCGCAGTACGATGAGTTCCTGCTGCCGAACGGCCGCTCGATTCTCATTCTCGCAGAAGGCCGTCTCATGAACCTCGGCTGTGCCACCGGCCACCCGAGCTTCGTGATGAGCGCGAGCTTCAGCAATCAGGTGCTGGCGCAGCTCGAGCTGCACGCCAACGCCGACCAGTACGAGAAGAAGGTATACACGCTGCCCAAGCATCTCGACGAGAAGGTGGCGCGTCTCCACCTCGAGAAGCTCGGGGTGAAGCTCACCCAGCTCACGACCGACCAGGCGTCATATATCGGCGTGCCGCTGGAAGGCCCGTACAAGGCGTCGCACTACAAGTACTAAAAGACAGGGAGCAGGAAGCAGGGAGCAGACGCGCCGGCACGGGACTCGTGCCGGCGCGTTGTGTATTCACCATTTGGCGTAAGCCGACGATATCCGGGTATCGGATCACGGACGGAGTGAGAGCGGTGCAGGGCGGCCGTACTGGGCGGTTGACCGCATCAGCTGCAGCGGGCGAGTGTTCAGTATGCCTGTACCTGGTAGGTCTTCATGCTGATGGCTGTCGCCGCGATGCTGTCGGTGGTGCTTGCGGTTGTCGGTAGCTGGCCGGCATCGCTGCATGGGACGCCGCATAGCGTGATGCAACCGCCGCTCCCGCCACGCATCCTGCCGGGCGACTCGGTGCTGCGCCACGGCTGGCGTACCGCGGATTCGGTACGCTACGCGCTCACGATGTTTCGCGACGCCGACGAGATCCCGGTGGGGCAGCTGGTAGATGTCTGGCGCCCCGACACGATTGGCGGTGTGCCGGTCGTGGTGCGCGTGCAGCGTCTGCAACGTGGCACGGTGCAGCTGGTGGACACCACCGTGACCGATCAACGCACGCTCGCGCCGCGCACCCGCCGCTCGCTGCAGCAGAATCGGCGGGTGCTGCTGGAGTTCAACGGCGCGCGCGTGAAGGGATCGCTGGCCCCGCTCGATGCGCCGCCGGTGCCGCTCGATACCACGTTGCGGGTGCCGCCATTCGATGCGGGCAATTGGGAATTGCTGTTGCGTGCGCTGCCGCTGGAGAAGGACTTCGCGGCGCGGTTTCCCGTGTACGATCTCGACGGCGGGTTACGCGAATACCGTGTGAACGTCACCGGCCGTACACCCGTGCAGGGCGAAGACTGTCACGTGGTCATTCTCACGCTGGCGCGCAATCGCGAGAGCGTGGTGTGGGTCAGTGTCGCCACCGGTCAGGTCGTGCAGATCGAGACCATGCTGGGCGAGACCACCATGCTGCGGCAGGTGCGGGTGCTGCGCTGATTCTGTAACTAGTGAGAAAAGGAGAAAAGGGTCAGCCCGGCTTGCGGACGATCACGCCGATTACGATGAAGAACAGGATGATCGTGGGGACCTCGTTGATCCACCGACAGGCCTTTTCGCTCAGGAAATAGTCCTTCGCGAGGAAGCGCTTGCGGGTGTAGGACGAGAAGCCGTGGTAGCCGAGGAGGAAGACGATGGACCCGAGCTTCATGTGCATCCACGGCATCTTGAGCAGCGTCGGCTGCAGATAGAGCATGGTGGCGCCGAGGCCGATGGACACGATCATCGCGGGCATCATGATGCCACGGAGCAGCCGCCGTTCCATCACCTCGAGGGTGGCCGTGACGGCGGGTTCGTCACGCTTCTGTACGTGGTACACGTACAGGCGGAAGATGTAGAACAGCCCGGCGTACCAGGCGATGACGGCGATGACGTGAAAGGCCTTGATCCAGAGGTAGTTGTCGGACATGCCGCCTAATGTATCCCGCTACGGGATTCCGGTCACCTCGAAACGGCAGCAGTGCCCACCCTGGGCCTGGCATTCCACTTCCATCACCCGCGCGCGCGGTGCCACGAGCGTGCGCACGAGGTGTTCGAACGTTCCTGCATAGAAGTCGCACACCGGCCGGTCGCTGCGCAGGTCCCGGCACATGGCGCACGCATGGAAGGTGAGGTCGGCGCCCCTGGCGTGGCTCTGGACGCTGAGCTCCCCGCTGCCGACGAACGTCCACGCATTCGCCTGCACCGCCTTGAGCAACAGCGAGAGTCCGGCGCGTGCCGGTAACGCACGCATTACCCACAGGGTGGCCTTGGGAATGCGGTGGGTCATGAGATACTCGGCCGTACGATGTCCGGCCTCGTGCAGGACCCGGGTGCCGGTGCGTTCGCCAAGCTGCGTCATGACGAGGCGCACGAAGGTTTGGGCTTCGCGCTCGTCCACCATGGCGCCGGGAAGTGCGGTGAGGGCATAGCCGGTGCTGTCGAAGAGCAATGAGCCGGCAAGGTCCTCGCCATACCGGTTACGCAGTACGTGCGCGAGGTCAATGATCGTATTGGGGCCGATCCGCGACGCTTGGGCCCGCCGTGCGCCGATGTCATACAGCTCGAAAGAAGGGGCGCGGGCCGCCGTCGGCTCCACGATAGGCATTAGAGGCAAGGAAAAATTGCGAAGGCAGCACCGATACACACCCGTGTGCGTGTGACGGACACGCACACGGTGCGACTATCGGGGCGGCACGACAGTCGGTGATGTGGTGTGGCCCTGTGCGGGAAACGATTACTCGGGCAACCGCACGTTGGGATGAGAGATCGCGTGTGGGGCAAACAGCAGACGGCAGACGGCAGGAACCACAGACGGCAGAGCGGGAGGAATTCGGTAGAACAACACGGCAGCGTGCGCTGCGCACCGCTGCCGATTTCCCTACCGCAAAGGAAATCGGGCGCCCCGCGAAGCGGTGGCGCCCGTTCTACCGCATTCCTGCGGACTGCGTGCTGTAGTTCCTGCCGTCTGCCGTCTGCTTTTCAGCGCCGTTTCAGTTCCGCAGTAAGCAGTTCACCGCAGTCTCTCCCGCTGTACCGCCCGCTCCACCCGCGCTCTCGCCGCCACAATAGCGCCCGCCAGATCTACCGGCCCCACTACCATCTCCGGCACGCGTGCAATCGCGCCGAGGTAGTACGTGCTCCACGCGTCGAGAATGTGCTGCTCGTGGTCGCGCGACCCGCCGCGGGCGAGCGTGTCACGCGACAGCGCTGCCTGCGCGTGCAGCGTGCGCTCGGCGGTGCCCGCGAGTTCGTCGAGCGCGGCGCGGGCGATGGCGGGCGTGCTTTCAGTGAGCAGCAGCCCCGTGGTGAGCGCGCAGGCGCCCACGTTGCCGAGGGTGGCGGCGCTCACCTTGTCGATGCGGTCGAGATCGGTGTGGTAGAACGTATCGGTGAAGTGCCACAGCAGCACGGCGGGGATGCCGGCACGCAGGAAGGGTGTGTGATCGCTGCCGCCTTCGAACGGATTGGCCTTCACGACCCACTTGGTTGTGCGCGCACGATCGAGACAGCGGCTGCGCACGAAGTCGTTGAACCAGTGGTTCACGATGGCCTTCTCTTCGATGGGGCTGCCCCCCCACTCGCTGTGCTGGTCGTCGCCGCGCACCCACACCGCGCTGGGGTCGGGCATCTTTTCGATGAGAAAGGTGCCACCGGTGAGGGCGGTGTTTTCACCCACCATGTCGAGCGACATGCCCCACTTCACTCCGGTGCGTCGCACGCTGTCTTCGGCGAGGTAGCGCTGCGTGCTGCGGATTTCGTCACCCCACAGCATGGTGAGCGTACGCTGCGGGTTGGCTGCACCGCTGCGCACGACCCGCGCCGCCACGCGGGCCATCTCGGCCAGCGCGCCCACACCACTCGCGTTATCGTTGGCACCCGGTTCCTGCACGTGCGCCGAATAGACAAACCGTTCGTTCGGCTGCGTACGACCGCGAATCTCGGCCACCAGCGTGCGCTCGGGGCGACGCGCGAATGTGGTGCGCACCAGCGCGGTTACTTG
>NZ_JBIJAW010000053.1:0-15789 GCF_044345575.1 Gemmatimonas sp. | reverse complement strand
CATTTCCACCCCGGCTTGGCCGACGTCACCGGCACCGGCTGCGCCTGCGCCTGCAATGTGGTGATTGGTGCGACAGCACCGGCCACGCACGACAGGAGCAACGCGAGGGGAAGACAGGGCTTCGAGCGCGACGCCATCGACGGACTCCGAGCGAAAGGTGAGGGGGAGGCGTACAATATGCCGATGAACCCGCTCCTTCGTGCCTGGCGCCCGCTGGCCGCCGTCGTCTGTCTTGTCAGCGTTTCTCTGGCCGCCACTACGGTGCGCCGCCCGCTCCCGTCACGCAGCGGGGCAACCCGTGCCATGTCGGTGACGACTGCGCCGCAGCGTGCCACGCTCGCGCTGGTGGGTGGCACCCTCATCGACGGCCACGGCGGCACGCCGGTGCCCAACAGCGTGGTGCTCGTGGACGGCACGCGCATCGTCGCCGTGGGACGCGTGGGCCAGCTCGCGGTCCCTGCCGGCGCCACGGTCGTGTCCACGGACGGCCAGTACGTGCTCCCCGGCCTCTGGGATATGCACGTGCACGTCATGCTCGTGGGACACGGCAACTACGCGCACTGGGACAGCGTGTCGCCACCGGAATGGGAGCGCAGCATCATCCCCGCAGCGGCACGACAGAGCGTGATGAACGGCGTCACCAGTATCCGCGACCTCGGCGGCCCGCTGGAGGAGATTCTCTCCGTGCGCGGCAAGATCGAGCGCGGCGAGCTCGTGGGGGCCACCATCTACACGTCGGGGCCGTTCCTGCAACACGCGCCCTACCCCGGCACGGAGCGTTTCCGCTGGGGCATCAGCAGCCCCGCCGATGCGCGCGCCAAGGTGAAGAAACTCGCCGATGCCGGCGTGAACGTGATCAAGCTGATCGATCAGGATCAGATGACCAAGGACGAAATCCGCGCGGTCGTCGACGAGGCCCATGCACGGAAACTCCCGGTGGTCGCCCATGCGCATCGACCGGAAGAAGTGCGGCTCGGCCTCGAAATGGGCGTGGACGATTTCGAGCACACGGGCATGCAGGCGTCGCCCGGGTATCCGGACGATGTGCTTCGTGTTCTGCACGAGCGCACCGCGCAGGGTGCCAAGGGGCCGCTGTGGTGGACGCCCACCATCGACGTGCTCACCAATTACACGAAGCGGCGCGACGACGACGAGTACCTCGACGACCCGCGCTGGTACCAGTACCTGCCCCCGGCGCTGGTGCAGGATATCCGCTCGTCGCTGCGCCGGCTCGACACGCTGCAGTACTATCGGCTGGTTCCCGACCGTGGCCCCACGCTGCAGACCAAGTTCCGGCAGTTGCGCCAGAGCGGCGCCCGACTGCTGATCGGCACCGATGCCGGCGTGCCGGGCAACTTCCACGGGTACGCCACCGCCGAAGAGATGGTGACGTGGGTCCGGCAGTATGGTATGGATCCCATGGAAACGATTCGCGCGGCGACCTTCTGGCCTGCCATGTCGCTCGGGCTGCAGGACAAGGTGGGCACGGTCTCGGTAGGCAAGACGGCCGACATCATCACGGTGCGCGAGAACCCGCTCACCACCATCGAAACCTTCCGCAACGTGCAGACGGTGATCAAGCACGGGAAGCGTGTGAAGTGACGATGACGGCGAATAGCGAGCAGCTGCCGGTCAATTTGCATGCGTACGAGGCGCTCGGTCGCGAGCGTCTGCCGCGCATGGTGTACGACTACTACGCGGGCGGTGCGAACGACGAGATCCTGCTGCGGGAGTCACGCACGGCGTGGGATGACCTGCGCATCCGCTATCGCGTGCTGCGCGACGTGTCGCAGCGCGATCTGTCCACCACGATCAACGGCCATCGACTCGACTGGCCCGTGATCGTGGCACCGATGGCGTTCCAGCAGATGGCGACGCCCGAAGGCGAAGTGGCCACGGCGCGCGCCACGGCCGCCGCCGGCAGCGGGATGATTCTCTCCACGCTCTCCAACCGGACCATCGAGGATGTGCGCGCCGCGTCGAGCGCCCTCGTGTGGTTCCAGCTGTACATCTATCGCGACCGCGGCGTGACCGCCGAGCTGGTGAAGCGCGCCGAACGCGCGGGGTGCACCGCGCTTGTGCTCACGGTGGATACGCCCATCCTGGGCCGCCGCGAACGCGACCTGCTGAACCGGTTCCACGTGCCGACAGAATTCGCGGCGCCCAACCTTGGCGTGGACATGCGGTCGACGCTGGGCGCGCAGGAAGACATGTCCTCGGCCCTGGCGCAGTTCATTCTGCACCACTGGGATGCGGGGATTGCGTGGAAGGATCTCGCATGGCTTCAGTCGATCACGTCCCTGCCCATTTACGTGAAGGGTGTGGTACGCGGCGACGACGCCATGATGGCCCTCGACCACGGCGCCGCCGGCGTGATCGTGTCCAATCACGGGGGCCGGCAGCTCGACACGGCCGTCCCCACCGCACGCGCGCTCGGCGAGGTGACCGCAGCGGTGCAAGGACGCGCCGAGGTCCTCGTGGACGGCGGCGTGCGCCGAGGGACCGACGTACTCAAGGCGCTCGCGTTGGGCGCCAACGCCGTGCTACTGGGGCGCCCGATCCTCTGGGGGCTCGCCACGAATGGCGAGGCGGGCGCGCGTCACGTGCTGCAACTGCTGCGCGACGAGGTCGATCTCGCGTTTGCCCTAGCCGGTGTGCGGACACCAGCCGAAGCGACGCGAGATCTGATCGCGCCGTGAGGCTTTCGGGGTGGGCTGGAAACGCGTGATCACGGAGCTCACGGAGCATGGTGAGGGCACCGAGAACCGCCAAAGCCTTTCAATGACACGCGTGATCACGGAGCTCACCGAGCAGGGTGAGGGCACGGAGAACAGCGAAAGCCTTTCTTGGTCCATCCTCTTCGACGGCACCGACTCTGTGGGGATAGCCGGAGCTCCGTGCCCTCACCATCCTCGGTGATCTCTGTGTGTACGCGTTTCCCCACCGGCCTCGCCAACCATTGTGTCGCTCTTAGGGAAGAAACGCGTAATCACGGAGCTCACCGAGTGGGGTGAGGGCACCGAGAACAGCCAAAGCCTTTCTTGGTCCGTCCACCGCGACGGCACCGACTCTGTGGGGATAGCCGGAGCTCCGTGCCCTCACCATCCTCGGTGATCTCTGTGTGCACGCGTTTCCCCGCCGACTTAGTCAATCATTGCGTCATGCCCGGGGAAAGACACGCGTGATCACGGAGCTCACCGAGCGGGGTGAGGACACTGAGAACAGCCATGCACATAAATGGACCATCCTCTTCGACGGCACCGATTCTGTGGGGATAGCCGGAGCTCCGTGCCCTCACCATCCTCGGTGAGCTCGGTGAGCACGCGTTTCCCTGCCGGAACTACCGCCCCGACGGCTTGAACGGATCGCGCACCGGATCGGCCGCCGGCGCGAGCTTGCGCGAGCCCTGCACCATGCGCTCGACCTCGCGCATGAGGTTCGCGTTCTCGAGCACGACACCGTCCTTGATGGTGTGCACGATGCCCTTGGTGCGCACCATGGCGCCGCTCTTATCGAGCGTGAGATCGCCGAACGAGTACAGGTACTTCAGGTTCGCCGCTGGATTGCCGTCGACGATGAGTAGGTCCGCCTTGTAGCCGGGACGCACGAGGCCGAGCTTCGGCTCACCGAGCGTCTTGGCGCTGGTGTAGGTGGCCGACTTGAGCACCTCGAGGGTCTTCATGCCCGTCTCGCGCCCGAGCTGCAACTCGCGCACGGTGGAGAAGCCCGGCGTGGCCCAGATGTAGTTGTCGTCGGTGCCGAACGCGACGCGGCCGCCGCGCTTGTTGAACTCGAAGATCAGATCGCCCCACAGGCGATACGCCGAGGTCCAGTTGTACTCGTCGTCGCTCGTCCAGTCGTAGTGATACGCACCGTGGAATGCCGGGTTGGGCATGTTCCAGTTCCACAGCGCCTGGTGCGTGTACTTCTCCGTCCACGGCAGGGCGGTCGCGCGGATCACGTCGCGGTTGGCCTCGTACACCACTCGCGTGGGGAGCATCGTCACGCCGCACTTGAGCAGAGAGTCCACCACGGAGCCGAGCAGCCGCTCCTTGTTGGCGTACGTCCACACGCGACCCGCTTCGCGGAAGCGATCGTTCTCGTTGCCGTACTCGTAGTTGCGCGGGAAATCCTGCGTGTTGCCGTCGAGCGACGACTCGGCGTAGCCGTAGTGATGTTCGATCATGGTCACACCGGCGCACGCCGCGCGCACCGCCTGCGTCACGGCCGTGTTGGCCGGCTGCAGGTGGAACGACGTGATCATGCCGTTCTCCTTGGCCGCTTTCGCGATGGCCGTGACCAGCTCGAGGCTCCACCCCAGCGGATCCATGGAGATCACGCGGTTGCCGTTGGCGGCCATGGCCTTCACCACCTGCGGCGCCAGCGCCGGATCGTCCAGCTGCAGCTTGCTGAAGCTCGTCCCTGCGCCGTAGCTCACGAGCGGATACATGCGCGGCGCGATGATCTCGTTGGCCTCGCTCTTCTTCGCCTCGCGCATGCCGTCCACGTAGCCGCGATCAGCGGCGTTCACCATGGTGGTCACCCCCATGGCGAGCTTGAGGTAGTAGACGTACTCGATCTCCATCGGCAGGGTGCGGATGTGCGTGTGGAGATCGATCATGCCCGGCATCACGAACTTGCCCGCCGCATCAATGATGCGGTCGCCCGTCATGCGGGGGCGTGCCCCAGCGCGCTCGGCGGTCACAGGATCGAACGGCACCATCTCGGTGATCATGGAGCCTTCGATCCGGATGTCGTACGGACCGGCCGGTGGCCCGCCGTGCCCGGGGATGACCATCGCGTTGCGGATCACCAGCGACTTGTACGGCCCTTCGCCGAGGTCGCCGAACTTCCGCGTCATGATCTCGGGCGGCGCCGACGTCTTGGGGGGCGCGGCGGGTTTGGACTGCGCAGGGAGGGCGGCAGCGGTGGCGATGGTGGCGGCCGTGCCGGCCACGCGCGCCAGCGCTCGGAAGGCGGTTCGGGTCATGTCGGGCGGTTCTGGTGGAGGTGGGGAACCAACGTGCGCCGAAGATGCCTCCCGTTCCGCCGCAGGGTAAGCAACGTGGCGGGCGGTCGAACATCGCGGTGCCCCTGCACGTACTGAAGGAGAGTCGCGCATTCCTCTTTCCGCACCTCGTGTTCCTTACCGTCGCTTTTCAACGGCCATCGCCGCGTGTGCTCGCGGCGCTGGGTGTGGCCGTCCTGTCCGCCGTGTGCCCCCTGCGCCCCGTCCTGGCGCAGCCGTCGCCGAAGGTCGCTCGTGCCACGCGGGTGACGCGGGCGCCGCGCATCGATGGTCGCCTCGACGACGCCATGTGGACGGCCGTCAAGCCGCTCGACGATCTCGTGCAACGCCAACCGCTCGAGGGCGCCGCCCCCACCGAGCGCAGCGAGATCTACATCGCATACGATGATGAAGCGCTCTATATCGGGGCCCGGCTGCACCGGGTGCGCCCGCAGGAGATCTCGCGCACCTTCACCCGTCGCGACGGCTTCGGCAACGCCGAGCGGCTCAATATCATCATCGACACCCAGCGCGACCGGCGGACGGCGGTGGGCTTCGGGATTTCCGCCGCCGGGGTCCGCAGCGATTTCCGCCATACGCAGGACGAGGAAATGCGCGGGCGGGAGAGCCAGTACGATCCCGTGTGGAACGCCTCGGCCGAAGTGGATTCGACCGGCTGGTCCGCCGAGATGCGGATTCCCTTCTCGCAATTGCGCTTCCCCCCGGATGCAGAGCAGCGCTGGGGGTTCCAGATCGACCGCTGGATGCCCGACAAGAACGAAACCGTCCAGTGGGCGCTCGTGAGACCGCGCGAAACGGGGTACATCTCGCGCTTCGGGACATTGGAGGGGATCAGCGACGTGCGCAGCACGCGTCCCGTGGAGTTCCTTCCATATGTGGCAGGGGATGCCACACGGGCCGCCAGCAGCACCGTGAGCAATCCGCTCACGCGCCCGTATGCGAGTCGGTTCGGCATGGATACGAAGGTGGGGGTGGGCAAATTTCTCACCCTCGACGCCACCGTGAACCCGGACTTCGGACAGGTGGAAGCCGATCCCGCCGAGGTGAATCTCACGGGGTTCGAGACCTTCTTCGACGAGCGTCGCCCGTTCTTCGTGGAAGGCAGCGAAATGGTGCGCGGCAACGGGGCGCAGTACTTCTACCCGCGACGCATCGGCGCCCCGCCGCGCGGCTCAGCCAGCGGCGACTTCGTCGATCGCCCCCGCGCGAGCACCATTCTTGGGGCCACCAAGCTCACCGGCCGTCTGCCGAGCCGACTCGCCGTGGGCGGCGTGGCCGCGGTGACCGCCGCCGAACAGGCGCGCGTCTTCTACGTCGACTCCAATGTGACGAGCCGCGTGGCGATCGAGCCGCGCACGGCCTTCGGCGTGGTCCGTCTGCAGCAGGACATCGGCCGGCAGGCCTCCACGATCGGCGCCGCCTTCACCATGGTGCAGCGGGATTTCGCCGGGGAATCGTCGCTCGCCGGCCTGTTGCCGCACGGTTCGTATTTCGGAGGGCTGGACTGGCGTTTGCGCTTTCAGGAGGGCAAGTACGCGATCAGCGGCTTCGTGGCCACGTCGTACGTGGAGGGCGACACCGCCGCCATCCGGCGTCAGCAGCAGGCAAACGCGCACCTCTTTCAGCGCCCCGACCGCCGACGGACGATCTTCGACCCGACCAAGCGCGCACTCTCCGGCTACTCGGCGCAGCTGCGCGCCGACAAGGACGCGGGGCGGTGGATTCTGTGGGGCGCCGAGGTGAAGGCCGAGTCGCCGGGCTACGAGATCAATGATCTCGGACGGCTGCAGAGCACCGACGACATCGAGTACAACGCCGACCTGCAGGTGCGTCAGACGCTGCCGGGCCGCTACCTGCAGAACTGGCGGCTCGGTTTCGAAACGCGCGGCGCCTGGAACTTCGAGGGGGCGCATCAGCTCAACACGTGGACGCAGAACTCGTCGGTCACGCTGAAGAACTTCTGGAACATCAACGTGCGCTCGACGATCCAGCTCGCCGCCATCGACGACGCCCTCACGCGCGGTGGCCCCTACATGGGCACGCCGCGCGAGTTCAAGCAGGAGTTCCGGATCAACAACAACTTCGGCGCGAAGACCGGGTGGCGCTTCAACGCCGGCTGGGAAGCCGATGAATTCGGTGCCACGCGCTACAATGGCGGTGGGCAGCTCACGCTGCGTCCCACGCCGCGCCTCACAGTCTCCGCCGAGCCCACCTATCAGACGGGGATGGAGCCGCGCCAGTACGTCACGCGGGTCGCGGGGGGCACCCGTACCTACGGCAGCCGGTACGTCTTCGCCTTCGTGGATCGCACCACCATTTCCACCCGGCTCCGCGCGAACCTCGGCTTCTCCCCCAACCTCACCCTCGAGGGATACGCGGAACCGTTCGTGGCGAGCGGCACCTACTCACGCATCGGTGAACTCGCCGCCGCGCGGAGCCGCCAGCTTCGCGAATACGGTACCGATGGCACGACCATCGCGCGCGACTCGGCCGGGACACACACGATCACCGATGGCGCGTCGCAGTTCACCATCAGCAATCGCGACTTCCACGTGCTCTCGTTCCGCTCCAACGTGGTGATGCGGTGGGAATGGACCCCGGGGAGCACCGTGTTCGTGGTGTGGCAGCAGAACCGTCGCTCGGACCTGCTGTTTGGCGACCCCGCACGCACGAGCGAACTGCTTCGCACCACCCGCGTCGCGGGCGACAACTTCCTCTCGGTGAAGTTTACCTACTGGCTCCCGGTGCGGTTCGGGCGCTGAGGGTGAACGCCACCAGCTCCGCCTTCTCACCGGCGCCGGTGGCAATCACCACGTACTGCACGCCGTTGCTCGCGCGGTACGTGATGGGGTTGCTGTAGCCGCGCCCCGCCGGCAGCGCGTGCTGCCACAGGACGCGCCCGTCGCGCGTGTCGAGCGCGTACAGCACGTCGCCGCCACCCGTGGCGAAGATGAGCCCCGATGCGGTAACGGTGCCCCCCACCGCGCCGGCCACGCCGAGCGGCGGTAACGTCACTCCCTTCAACAGGGGATGATTGCGAATACCTGGCGTGTCGCCGAGCGGCACCTGCCACTTGCGCTTGCCGCTGTCGAGATCGATGGCCGTGAGTGTGCCGTACGGCGGCTTGATGAGCGGCAGCACTTCGGGGGGCGTGTGATCGGCCTTCCCCGAGTCGGGATCGGCGGTGACTCCCAAGGTCGCCCGTGTGAGATCGACCGTGTATTCGAAGCCGATCGTGTCGTTCGGTACGCCCTTGCGGATGCGATAGAGCGCCGGATTCTCGGTGGCCTTCACGTACAACGTATGCGTGGTGGGGTCGTACGACGTGCTCCCCCATCCGGCCCCGCCGATGTTGCCGGGCATCACGATGGTCCCCTGCTCCGACGGCGGCGTGAAGATGGGGCCGTGACGATACTGCCGGAAAATGTCGAGCGCGCGTTGGCGCAACTCCGGCGTGAAGTCGATGAGGTCGCCCTCGCTCACGTTTTGCCGCGCGAACGGCGCCGGATTGGTTGGCATCGGCTGCGTGGGCGAGGTGCGCTCACCCGGCACGTCGCTCGACGGCACCGGTCGTTCCGGAATGGGCCACACCGGCTTCCCGGTGTCGCGATCGAGCACGTAGATCCATGCCGTCTTGCTCGGCACTGCCACGACATCGCGCGGTTTGCCCTTCCACGTGATGGTGGCGAGCACCGGCGGCGCCGGAAGATCGTAGTCCCACAGGCCGTGATGCACGACCTGATAGTGCCACACGCGCTTCCCCGTTTTCGCATCGAGCGCCACCACCGACTCGGCGAACAGATTGTCGCCCTTGCGATCGCCGCCGTACCAGTCGTTGGTGGGCGTGGACACCGGCAGGAACACAAGACCGCGCTTCTCGTCGAGGCTCATGGGCGCCCACACGTTGGTGTGCCCCATGACCCTCCACGAGTCGTTCTCCCACGTGTCTACACCGAACTCGCCAGCGTCCGGGATGGTATGGAAGCTCCACACCCGCTTGCCGGTGTGCACGTCGAACGCCTGCACGTCGCCGGGTGGGTCGTACGGGTAGCGGAGGCGATCACCCACGCCATTCCCCACGATCACCACATTGCCGTACACCACCGGCGGCGACGTATTCGTGTAGTGCAGCTGATTCACGCGCCGGCGTAGGGTGGCCGTGAGATCGATCTCGCCGTTGGTACCGAACGACGGCACCGGTTTGCCGGTCGCCGCATCGAGCGCCACGAGCTTCCAGCGCGCGTTGATGAAGATGCGGCGCTCGTTCTTCGACGCCCACGTGGCCACGCCGCGATGCACCAGGCCGGTGCCGTTCGACGGCTGCCCCGCGCGCCAGATCTCGGGATCGAAGCGCCAGTACTCACGCCCGGTGCGCGCATCGAGCGCGGCCACTGCCGCGTAGGGCGTACTCGTGTACATCGTGTCGCCGATCACGATGGGCGAGCCCTGAAACTGTCCGGGGCGCGCCGCCTGCCCGCCGGCCACGGGCGGACCGTTCTTTTCGTTGGTCTGCCACCGCCACGCGATCTGCAGCGACGACACGTTCTCGCGCGTGATCGCGGCAGCCCGCGAAAAGCGCATGGCCCCGGCGTCGCCACTCGGCGCGGGCCAGTCGATCGCCTGCGCGTGAGCCTGCTGCATGGCCCCGTGCGCCAGCAGGGCGAGCAGCGCGATGCTCGTCTTCGTCATGGAAGTTTCCTCAGTCGAATCGCCAGCCTAGAGCAATCCCGGATTGCGTTGCCACACGGCGATGGTGAGCGCGCTCGCGAACGACACCCACGCCAGATACGGGGCCAGTAGCACCGCCGCGGGCCGGTCGTGCTGCCGGAACGCCAACAGCGTGGCAACGATCAAGGCCCACAGGGCAAGCACTTCCGCCGTCGCCCACGGGCCATTCCGCCACACGAAGAACAACCAGGTCCAGAGGGCATTGAATCCCAACTGCACCACGTAAAGCGCCAGCGCGCGTCGGGCGCCGCGGAAACCGGCCGCCCGCCACACACGCCAGGCCGCCACGGCCATCATCAGGTATAACAGACTCCACACCGGCCCGAACAGCCACGCCGGCGGCGCCCACACGGGTTTGTCGAGCAGGGCGTAGAACTGTGCCGATGTCCGCGAGGCCAAGGCGCCACTCCCCGCGGCCACGGTCGTGATGACGAGGCACGTGAGCAGCGCGCCAATGCCGGGCCGACGCGGGGCGGTTTCCAGCGGGGAGGAGGTCATGCCGTAACCTGCCCCGCACCACGACCCACGGCAACGGCAAACTGCTCGCACGAGAACCGTCGTCCCGCGGTATTGTTCAGCGTGCTCAAATCCTTTTCGTTCCGCGCGCTCTTTGCGTTCGGCGTGGGCGTCTCGGCCGCCGTTCGGGCCCTGCCCGCGCAGGCCGACGTTTCTTCTATGGCGCCCGGCGCGTTCGTGCGTGAATTGGCCGATCCCACCCAAAGGCTGCCCGACACGCAGGTCTCCGCCATCGCGCAGACCGCGGACGGGTATCTCTGGCTCGGGACCCGCCGAGGGCTCGTGCGCTACGACGGGCTGGGTACCACGATGTATTCGCCGAACACCACACCGGCGTTACGATCGTGGGCCATCAACGCCTTGACCGCCGATGCGCGGGGCGCCCTCTGGATCTCGACGGATCGCGGCCTCGCCGTGTACGAAAACGGGGTCTTTCGCGCCATCCCCCCGGATCAGGTGCCGGCGTCTACCGTGTGGAAGGTCGCTCGCGACAAAGCGGGACGCGTCTGGGTCACCGGCAGCTTCGGCGTGCGAGTCGGCGATGGGAGGCGGTTCACCGCCGTCCCCCATTTCAACGAGTACATCTACGCGCTCGCTGAAGATGCGACGGGGCGGATGTGGTTCGGCGGACGGCAAGTGCTGGCCAGTTACACCGTGGGCGACAGCGCCCCACGTCGTTGGGCCCCAGCCGCCACCCAGCGCGTGTACGACATGGCCATGGCACCGGGCGCGTCCAGCACCCTCTGGATTGCCGTCCGCGAGGGCATCCAGTCGCTGGACATCACCGATCCAGCGCGCATCGTCGAGGGCACTCGCGTGCCGACGGCCCTCGGCCGAATACGCGCCCAGGTGTGGAGCATGGCCTTCGACGGCACGGGTGCGCTCTGGCTGGGTACCGATACGCGCGGTGTGCTCCGGTATGCCGACGGGGCCCTCCGCGACGTGGATTCCGATGAACGCAGCGCCAAGGATCCCGTCTGGTGGATGTTCCGTGATCTGCGGGGAAACATGTGGGCCGGCACCGCGGGTGGACTTGCCCGCTATCGCCGGTCGCCCTTCCGCACGGTCACGGCGGGACTTGGTGTTACGGGCACCTGGGCCCTGCGGCGTGATCGTGACGGCACGATCTGGATGTCGGCCGACAACGGGCAAGTGGCCTGGTACGATCAGGGCCGATGGCATCCGGTCTTCCGGAACGTAGCCAATCTCTCGGCGCCCTCGATCTGGCCATCGGCGCTCGGCGGTCTGTTCATCGCCGACGACGCCGGCCGGCTGTGGCGGGCGACGCGGACCAGCCTGACAGATGTAACCGAAACCATCGGCCTGCCGGCTGTCAGCAGCTACGGGTTGTTCGAAGACGCCGATGGCACGCTGTACAACAATACCGATCGCGGACTGCTGCGCGCGAAGAACGGCGTGGTGGACAGTCTCTACAAGACGCTCGGGCTGAGCGCCAATGACCGCCCCCGTATGGTGACACGGGATTCACGAGGCCGACTGGTGGTCGGCGGGCCGTACCTCACCATTGGCGAGGGCGCCGCGCGCAAGCGCTATGCGGCGGCGGAGGGGCTTACGGACCCGGCGGTAATGGCCGTCTACGAGACCGCCGATGCGCTCTGGATCGCCACGGCAGACTCGGGGCTCTATGTGCTGCGCAACGACCGGGTCACCGCGCTCAGTGCGACCAACCGACGCCTCAATCGTGTGATCAACGGGTTGATCGCCGACGACGACGGCTACCTGTGGATCACCTCGCGCACCGGACTCATGCGCGTCTCGCTGGCTGATCTCCGTCGTTCACTCGAACAGCCTGAACGCGCGGTGGTCGTCCGCCAGTTCGACCGGGCCGATGGTCTGCCCACCACGGACATCAATGCCGATTATCCGCCCGATCTGCTGCGCGATCGCAGCGGACAGATCTGGTTGCCGACCTATGCGGGGCCGGTGCAGTTCGATCCACGCGCGGTCGTAAATGACACGGTCCCGCCGCAGGTGCTGATCGAAGCGGTATCCGTGGACGGCACGCGGCAGCAGCGCACCGATTCGGTGTGGGCCCTCGAGCACCCTGGCCAGGTAGCCGTGGAGTTCGCGGCGACGAACGCCCTCGTGCCCCATCGGGTGCGCGCCGAGTATCGGGTGCGTGGCATCAGCGATCAGTGGATCGATGCCGGCCTTCGCCGCACGCTGACCTTCGGCCCGCTCGATGGTGGCACATATCAGCTCGAGATTCGGGTGGCCGGTGAAGACGGCCAGTGGCAACCGCGACTGGCCACGATGCAGATCACGGTACCCATGTCGCTCGTCGAGCGACGCGGTTTCTTTGCCGTGGTGGCGGGGCTGGCGGCGCTGCTCGCCGTGGGATTCACGCGCTGGCGCCTGGCGACGGCGCGGTCACGCGAGCGGGAGCTGTCCGACCTGGTGTCGCAGCGCACCGCGGATCTCGAGGCGTCGCGTGCCGACCTCGAGGTGCGCGTGGCTGAGCGTACCGACGCCCTGAGTCGCGAGCTGGCCGAACGCTATCGTCTCGAGCAGCGGCTGCAGAGTGCGCGCCGCATGGCGAGCCTTGGTCGGCTCGCCGGCGGCGTGTCACACGAGATCAACAATGCCCTGACCACCGTCCTCGGCTTCGCCCAGCTCGCGCAGATCGCCGCGCGCAACGACGAGCGCATGCAGGCCGATCTTGGCGAGGTGGTACGCGCCGGGCGTCGCGCGGCCGGCATCACGCACCAGCTCCTGGCCTTCGCACGGCAGCATCACACAGCGCTGCAGCCGCTGTCCCTGCCGGCAATGGTCGAGGAGAACCAGCGCAGCCTCCAGCAGTTGTGCGAACCGCTCACCTTCGAGGTGCAGGTATCCGGTGCTGTGCCAACGATCGGGGCCGATGAGGGGCAGGTGGAACAGTTACTCGTGAACCTCGTGAAGAATGCACGCGATGCCAAACCGACTGACGGCCGCATCGTCGTGGAGCTCGAGGGGATCACACTCGATGCGGCGCAGGCCGTCGGCGACCGTGTCCTTCCCGCGGGGCGCTACGCGGCACTCTCGGTACGTGATCAGGGGATGGGCATGTCGCCCGACGTCATCGACCATCTCTTCGAACCGTTCTTTACGACCAAGAAGGTGAACGAAGGGACCGGCCTCGGGCTGGCGGTCGTGCGGGGGATCGTGGCGCGACACGACGGCGCGATCGAGGTACGCAGCGTCAGTGGCGAGGGCACCACCTTCCGCATCTGGTTTCCCGAGCGGACGGACGCGGTCGTGCCAGACTCGGCGGAGCGGGAGCTCGGCGGTGGCGGGCAAACGATCCTGCTTGCCGAGGACGACGCCAGTATCCGACAGTTCGCCACACGCATGTTGCGGGATCATGGGTATCGGGTGCTCGATGCCGAAGACGGCGCGGCCGCACTGGCTCTCGTGGGTAAGGCCATCGAGGCCATCGATCTCGCGCTGACCGACGTGCTCATGCCCACTACGAACGGCCTCGAACTGGCCCGTCTGCTGCGTGCGGCACGGCCGGAACTTCCCGTTGTGTTCATGACCGGCTACGCCGGACTCGACGAGAGTGCGCTGGTGGAACTCCGCGCCACAGGGCCCGTCCTGGCCAAGCCGTTCACACAGGAGGCGCTGCTGCGCACAGTGGCCAGCGCGCTTGAAGGCGCCACCGCGAGCCCTGACATCCGGGCGCGCCCCGCGTAGAATTTTCATCCCATGCCGACTCTCCAATTCTTTTCGCTGGCCACGCGAAATCGGCGGATGCCGATGCAGGCATTCACGTCGGTCGCGCTTGCGCTGCTCGCCGCGTGTGGCGGTGATGCGCCCGGGGGTGCCGAGCCGGAGCCGGTCGGCACATTCGCCCGTATCCAGAAAACCATTATCGAGCCGCAGTGTGTGTCGTGTCATCGCACCGGCACCAGCGATGCGCGCAATTCGCAGCTCGTGCTCTCGGCCGACTCGTCCTACGCGCAGCTGGTCGGCATCGCCTCGCGGCAGACGCTGGCGCGCGCCGACGGCATGTTGCGCGTCAAGCCGTTCCGGGCCGACAGCTCGCTACTGTACCACAAGCTCGCATGGGTGCCGGGGCACCACAGCCGGGACTACGGCACGTTGATGCCCATGGGCACCACGCGCGGCCTCTCCATGGGGCAGCTCGAGTACGTGCGTCGATGGATCGAGGCCGGTGCGCCGCGCACCGGCGATGTCGTGGACACCACCGTGCTCGCCGACGCCCGCACGCAGGCGGCCACGTTCACACCGCTCGGCGCTCCTGCCGCCGGCGCCGGGATCCAGCTAGGCGTGGACAGCTTCGCCGTGACCGGCACCTCGGAGCGTGAGCTCTTCGTGTACCGTAATCTCGGCAACGCGAACGAGCTGTTCGTGACGCGCATCCAGATGCGGATGCGACCGGGAAGCCACCATTTCCTGCTGTACACCTTCGACGACGCGCGCTCCACCTTCCCGTGCAACCTGCGCCCGCCCGCCAATGCGGTGCGTGATATCCGCAACACCGATGGATCGCTGAACACGGTCAACATGCTGCCCATGGCCTGTCACGTGTTCTTCGCCGGGGCCATGACGCCGGATCTCGACTTCCGCTTCCCTCCCGGTGTGGCGCTGCGCCTGCCCCCCAATGCGGCGCTCGACCTCAACGTGCACTACGTGAATCGCTCGCCGGCGCCGCTCCCCGGTCAGGCGAACGCCAACCTGTACACGGTAGACAAGGCGCAGGTCACGCGGGTCGCGCGGACGCTCAACCTCGGGAACACGAACTTCACGCTGCCGCCGCGCCAGCGCACCACGGTGCGGACGGCGTTCACCACGAACGTGCGCACGACGGTGCTTGCACTCACCTCGCACATGCACAGCCTGGGCGAGAAGTTCGAGATCCGCGTGCGACGCGCCAACGGCACGGAGACGTCGGTGTACACCAATCTCGATTGGGAACACCCGGAGTTCCTGTCGTTCGACACCCCGCTCGTGCTCGAACCCGGTGACGCGCTGGTGTCGGTGGTGACGTGGAACAACGTGACCGACAAGACCGTGACGTTCGGCCTGTCGGCGAACGACGAGATGAATATCATCTTCGGGTACGCGTACTAGGAAAGCGTTTGGGGCGCGTCCGGCGGGCCGTGCCGCTCGCCGAACGGCCCGCCGGGTGGTAGATCATGGCATGCGCCCTTCTCTCCGCCTCCTCCTCGCCAGCGCGCTTACGGGCGCCCTGAGCGCCACGGTCCTCCACGCGCAGGAAACGGCAAAACCCCGCCCTGCGCGCCCCGCCGGCGCCATCCCCACTCCCGCCTCCATCCTCGGCTGGGAGCCGGGCACCGACCGCAAGCTTCCCACCTGGAAGCAGGTCACCGACTACTTCACCGCGCTCGACAAGGCCTCGCCCCGCGTGAGCGTGCGTACGCTCGGCAAGACGACACTCGGCCGCCCGTTCCTCGTCGCGTTCATCGCCGACGAGGCCACGCTCGCGAATCTGCCGAAATACCGGAAGATCCAGCAGGAGTTGTGGGACC
>NZ_JBIJAW010000255.1:0-4920 GCF_044345575.1 Gemmatimonas sp. | reverse complement strand
CCGATGCCGAGGCGCTCGAGTTCCTTCACGAGCGAGGCTTCGGAGAAGCGCGGCGGCGGCTCGGTGAAGTGCTGGGTGGGCGTGATGGCTTTCACCGGCACACGCTCCCCCTGCTCGAGGAACGGCAGCGCCTGTTCGTCTTCGAGCGCCTTCGCCTCCCCTTCTTCCCGGGCCTCGCGATACAGGGCGAGGAAGCCCTGGAACTTCACGACGGAGCCGGTGGCGCGGAACAGATACGACCGCCCCTGCGTGGGGATGTCGAAGTCCACCGTGGTGGTATCGAACACGGCCGGCGCCATCTGTGACGCCATGAAGCGCTGCCAGATGAGTTGATAGAGCTTGAACTGATCGGCCGTGAGATACTTCTGAATGGCTTCCGGGCGGCGCGCGGGATCGGTGGGACGCACCCCTTCGTGGGCGTCCTGTGCGTTGGCCTTGCCGCTCGGGTAGAGCTGCGGCTGCGCGGCGAGGAACGGGTCGCCGAACTGCGCGCGCAACGTTTCACGCGCGGCGTTGGCCGCGTCTTCGGAGACGCGCGTGGAGTCGGTACGCATGTAGGTGATGAGACCGGTCGCGCCGTCCACCCCCACATCGATGCCTTCGTAGAGATCCTGCGCCAGCCGCATGGTGCGCTTGCTGCCGAAGCCCAGCTTCTTGGCGGCTTCCTGCTGGAGCGTACTGGTGGTGAACGGCGCCGACGGGTTCTTGCGACGCTCGCGCCGCTTGACCTCGGTGACCTCGAACTCCTTGCGGCCCTTGAGATCCGCGAGGATCCGTTCGGCTTCGGAGCCGTTGGGGATTTCGGGCTTCTTGCCATCCACCTGGTGCAGCTTGGCCGCGAACGGTTGCTGCCCCTTCTGCAGATCGGCGGCGATGCTCCAATACTCGACCGGCGTGAAGGCGCGGATCTCGCGTTCACGCTCCACGATGAGGCGCAAGGCGACAGTCTGCACACGACCGGCGCTGAGCCCCTTTTTCACGGTCTTCCAGAGCACCGGACTGGCCTTGTAACCCACCAGACGATCGAGCACCCGACGTGCCTGCTGGGCTTCGACCTTCCGGTTGTCGATGTCCATGGGCTTGGCCATCGACTTGTGCACCGCATCCTTCGTGATCTCGTGGAACATCACGCGGCGAATGGGCGCCGACACGGCGTGCCGCTTGGGTTGCGTGAAGTATTGCTCCACATGCCAGCCGATCGCCTCACCTTCGCGATCAGGGTCGGTGGCGATGAAGATCTCACTCGCGCCCTTGGCGATCTTCTTGAGATCCGTGAGGATGTCTTCCTTGCCTTCGATCGTCACGTACTCGGGCTCGAAGCCCTTATCGATGTCGATGCCCAGCTTCTTGGCCGGCAGGTCGCGTACGTGACCGACGGTGGCGCGCACGGTGTATCCGCGCCCCAAGTACTTGCCGATGGTCTTCGCCTTGGCCGGCGACTCGACGATGACGAGCGACGTCCCACCGGTGGGCGCGGGCTCGAGATCGTCTTCGATGTCCGGTGCGGCACTGCGTCTGGCGGCCGCTTTCTTGACCGCGGCCTTTTTGGCGGTCGCCTTCTTGGCCGCCGCCTTTTTCGCGGGTGTCTTCTTTCCGGCCACCGTGCTCGCGGATTTCGCCGCAGGCTTGGCAGCCTTTTTGGGTGCAGCCTTCTTGGTTGGCATCAGCTCAGTGTATCAGAGGGTGCTCGCCACCCATGGCGCCATCATCCAGCCCGGCATCGTCCGCAAGCGCGCGAATGTCCGCCAAGGAGATGCGGCCGTCGACATGGACCAGCGCGCGCTCCACCAGGTGCTCGAAATCGTTGAGATTCACTGCGCCTGAGGCATACAGCGTGACCAGATAGCCCCACGCATCAGCAGTGAACCGGCCACGCTCGTGTGGCCCTTGTACCCGCAGCGACGGTGCTCGGCCCGTTTCGGACTCAGCGGCCAGCCCAATCAGTGCGGGTGACGACACAGTATCGCTGTAGAGCAGCGAAAGAATCTCACCAATCTGACGCCGATCGTATCCTTTCGACGAGAGATACGCCTCCACCTCCACGACATCCGTGTCGGCGGCAAAGCGTTCCCGCAATTCATCCAGAACCGGCGCCCAGCGATCGTCCATTTCCTAACCTACTTCCGGCGTCCCCTCATGGGCAAGTTGCACCACGGAATCGGTAACTTGTTGCGATGTAAGACTTTCCACATCCACCACCGCATCCGCCGCATTATATAAGGGACGGCGGGCCTCCCAAAGATGCTCCATCTTCGCTCGCGGATCGGCTTCCTGCAACAACGGACGAATGTTGCGGGAGCGCGAGATTCGCCGCATGGCCGCCTCCGGTGAGAGCCGCAGATGGACGATCTTCCCTGGCGGCCTCAACAGTGCCATCACCTCCGGGTTGGTGACCCATCCCCCGCCGGGCGACAGGACCATGGGCGGGGCCGCCGCGAGCTCACGCGTGAGCGCGACCTCCAGCGCCCGGAATGCCTGCTCACCGTGGCGGGCGAAGTAGCGTGCGACGGTGCACCCCACGCGCCGCTCGATTTCGAGGTCGAAATCGAGAAAGGGGCGCCCGAGACGACGGGCGACGGCGCGCCCCACCGTGGATTTCCCCGCGCCCGGCAGCCCCACGAGAATGAGGTGACCGTCGATCTGTCGCGGCGCGGTCACGAGCGGGGCCCCACGCGGCGCATCCGTCAGCCCTCGACGCGCTCGTCGAGCCGGGCGAGGTACGCGTCGAGGTTGCGCTGCGTTTCGCGGAGCGAGTCACCGCCGAACTTCTCCAACAGGGCCCCGGCCAGCACGAAGGCGGCCATCGCCTCGGCGATCACGCCCATCGCCGGGACGGCGGTCACGTCGCTCCGCTCTGCCACCGCCTGGGCGGCCTGGCCGGTAGCGACATCCACGGTGCCCAGCGGGCGCATGAGGGTGGAGATGGGCTTCATGGCGACCCGGATGACGAGGTCCTCACCCGTGGTCATGCCGCCTTCGGTACCGCCGGCACGGTTGCTCCGGCGGCGGACGTGCCCCGCCCGCGTCCGTCCCGGGGCGGCTTCAATCTCATCGTGCACGTCGGCGCCGGTCCGGCGCGCGGTTTCGAAGCCGAGTCCGATCTCCACGCCCTTCACGGCCGGAATGGAGAGCATCGCCTGCCCCAAGCGACCGTCGAGCCGGGTTTCCCACGACACGTGCGAACCAAGCCCCACGGGCAGTCCCGACACCACCACTTCGCAGATGCCCCCCAGCGTGTTGCCCTCCTTCTTGGCCGCGTCGATCCGCGCAATCATGCGCGCCTCGGCGTGTGGATCGAGGGTGCGCAGCGGAGACGCATCGACAACCGCATTGAGATCGTCCGGGAGCACATCAGGGCGTTCGGCATCGATGCCACCCAGATGCACGAGGTGCGATCCGATACGGACCCCCACCTCGCGCAACAAGACACGGCAAACGGCCCCGGCGGCGACGCGCGACGTGGTTTCGCGCGCGGAGGCGCGCTCGAGAATATCGCGCGCGTCGCTCCGGTCGTATTTGAGGATCCCCGTGAGATCGGCGTGCCCCGGGCGCACGCGTGTGACATGCCGCTTGCGCAGCCCGTCCTCGTCCGCCTCGCGGGGGGCCGGGTCCATGATCTCCACCCAATTCTTCCAATCGCTGTTGCGTACCAGCATGGCGATGGGAGATCCCAGTGTCTCGCCCGCGCGTACGCCGGAGAGGAACTCGATGCGATCGGTTTCGATCTGCATGCGACGTCCGCGTCCATAGCCCTGCTGCCGACGCGAGAGCTCCGAATCGACGTCGGCCGCAAGCAACGGCACGCCGGCGGGCATCCCTTCGAGGACGGAGACGAGAGCCGGCCCGTGCGATTCGCCGGCGGTGGTGAAGCGGAGAGGCATGATCGGAACGTACAGAGCGGCGTGGGCTTGGCGAAAGTGCGCGCCGGCGGCGCGCCCATACCGACAAGGCAGGCAGTAGGACGACGGGATCTGGAGGAGGGCGGAAGAGCCGGTCCCCCGGCCACCTCGCTCGAAAACACAAGCGGGGCGCGTCAACGACGCGCCCCGCTTCCTTACCCCGGCCAAGTCCTTACTGGCACGTCGTGCTGAAGTTGTCCGGCAAGGCCACCAGCGTCACGCCGCGCAGCGTCGCCCCTACCAGGACCAGCTGCCCGTTGGGACGCACCGTGGCGCGAACGGGACCGATGATCGGATCGCGGATGGGGATCGTGGCGATCTTGCGATAGCAGTAGCTGTCGAACACATCGATGACCGGTTCGCTGCTCGCCACGAAGGCGAGGCGGGTGCGCAGCGGCGTCGAGTTCGCCCCTGTGTTGAGCGGGTGGAAATCGAGCCCGCCACCACTCGGCCGGCTCTGCAGGATGCCCTGCAGACGGAGTGAGTTGTCGAACAGGTACGTCGAGTCACCCTTCACCGCATTCAACTCCCCATCGAAGTTGATGCCGACGCCCTGAACGCGGGCGAACGTATTGGAGATGAAGTCGGTCACGTCGACCGGGCGGGACACGCCCTGATCGATTACCGGCAACGGCGGTGTGAGATCAAACCCGCGTGTGACATCATAGGTCAGTGCGCGGCTGCCGAGTACCGGGCCACCCTCGCCGAACACGGCCCGACGGAAGTTACCCGAATTGCGCACGTAGGTAGTGTCGCGGAAGGCCAGCTGGTCGAGGCGGGCCACGATCGAGTATATGTACTGCGATCCATCAGCGCGGGTGACAAGCTGGCGTGCCGGCAGTAGCACCGAGTCGGCCCCTACACCGCTCGCGGCAAAGCGTTGGATCTCGAGGGTGTCGGCACGATTCTGCGACTGGCCGATGGCCTGTTCGAAGAAGAAGTGCGACGAATTCTTGTGCAGATTCTCCCAGCGGATGGTGCCCTGATTGGGGAAGGGCGTACTCTGGCCGGGCGTGGGCGT
>NZ_JBIJAW010000254.1:0-4933 GCF_044345575.1 Gemmatimonas sp. | reverse complement strand
CCGCCGATCGGTGCGTAGGGCGCCACCTCGGCGCTCGTGAGCTGCTGCCACTGCCCTATCACCGTATCCAGCACGACCAGCTTGCCGGCATCGTCGTACAGCGCCCCGATGGTGGCGTTGATGACGGCGGCCCCTTCGGCGGCGCGCTTTTGCGCGCGGCCGTTGAGCGTGAAGATCAGGTCGTCGCCGGCGAAGTCACGGCGGTTCGGCAGCAGGTGTGGAAGCATTCTAAAAAGTAAGCGCCCCGCCCAGACCAAAGTTTCAATGACGCCTTGAAAACGCGAGCTCCAGCTCGGCGCCAGGGGGCGTGGCATACCACTGCGCGAGCAGCGCATCCCGCGCGCTGCGCACCGCGGCGATATCGGCGTCACTCAGCACCCGCGTGCGCGGCGGCACCGCCTTGCCTCGCGCTTCCGCCGCACCCACGAAGAGCGCGGCGTGTTCGGCGAATTCCGTGGCCGCCCACGACACACCCTCGCGCCGCTCGCTATCGAAGAACCCCACGATCAGCTCCACCTCACGCGCCTCGGCGGGAATTTCCCCGCGCGGCCACGGCTTCGCGAAGTCCTGCATGTTCCAGCCGTCGGACAGCAGACCGTAGAACCCGTGGTCGAAACCAAGCGTGGTCTCCACCGCATAGTGCGTGAGGTCGTGCCCCGGAAACACCATCGCCGTGGGCCCCTCGAATCGCTGCCACGTAGTGCTGCCGTCAGCGCGCGTACACGTGAGCGACACGGCGCCGCCTGCATGATGCTTGATGCGGATGATCAGCGCCGCTCCACTGTTCTCCATGTCCTCACCCACCTCGGCGAGCTCCGTGTGCCCGCGTTTCCGCGACATCACCAGACCTGCCCGAAGCCCACCAGCCCCTTCCACGGCGCCGCCTGATCCACCGGGCGCGTCATGCCCACGAACAGGGCGTTACCGAAGAAGCGCATGCCGGCCGTGACACTCGCCCGCACACGGCCCGTGGGCACCGACGCCGGCACCCAAAATGCGAGCAGGTTGGGATCGTAGCCGGGAATGAGACCGAGCATCGCCTCTCGTGCCGCAGCCGACGGCGCACCGGTCCAGCCACTCTGCACGCCAACACTGAAGCCCGGCGCAATCGCCGGCAACCACAGGTTGCGGCCCACACGAACGGGATTGCGCAGATACTTCGTCGTGTAGATCGCACTCGCGCGCAGCACCGCGGCCTGCGACCCCGCGAACTCCTTGTCGGCGTAGCCAGGCAGATTCTGATACCGACCCAGCTCGAACAGCTGCTGCGGAGGAATGCGCGAACCGGTCACGAGCCCCACATCGCCGCGCGCGGCGAAGACGAACGGGCCCACCGGCTGGCGCCCCGTGAGCCGCACCTCGGCACGCTGATACGCCAGCGTGCCGTCACCGCGTTCGTAGTACAGTCGCGCGCCGAGTCCCGGCTTCACGAACTCCGCCGCGCGATCGGGGTGCCATTCGATGGTGCTGCTGCTGCGCAGATATCCGCCTTCGGCGACGCCACGATTTTCGCGGAACGGTTCGCCACCGAAGGGCCCGCGCACATACTGCGACGGCCGATAGCGATCGTCGGCGTAGCCCACATCGGCGCGCAGCAGCCAGCGACGATCGCCGACGCGCCGCACCACGCCCAGCGCGCCGAAGTTGCGCGACACATAGTCGTACGGGTCGAGTGAGCCGAACAGCGCACCGAAGGTGTTCCCGGAGTCGAACGGCACCCGGAAGTCGTTCGTGATGTCCATTGAGCGTCCGCCGCGCAGCTCCACGGTCCACGGCCCGCGCGTGCGCTCCACATTCAGACGGCCGCGTACCGTCTGCTCCGCCCACGCATAGCCGGCGTTCGCGCGCACCGTCACCCCCGGCGCCGCGTCGCGCAGCGCCCACTTCGCGCCGAGTCCGGTGAACAGCCCTTCCACGCGGTTGAAGTGCATCACGTCCGCACCACGCGGGGCCGCCAGATCGAATCGCGGCGGACCGCTGGCGCGCCAGCGATCAGGCGCGATGTCTTCGAAATCGTCGGCGTGCATGCCTTCGGTGATTCCACCGAAGGTGTTCCGCCACCGCGAGAAGGCCGTGAGGGAGTCCGTCGGCGCATACGTGAGGCGTCGTGTGGCCAACGTGCGCAGCGAATCGGCAGCGGCCAGCGTGGCGGCATCGAGCACCGTGTCGTTCACCTGCATGTCGGAGAACTTCGACACGATACGAACGACCGCGCGACCGTCGCCGATCACGGGCACGTTGGCCTGCAGTTCGATGCGCTGTGTGGTGGGCAACCAGTAGCGCCCCATGCGCTCGCCGTTCTCGTACTCCACGTACGCCACGGCATCACCAAGCGAGCGGGCGAGCAGCGAACGCGAGGTGCCCGTGCGCACGAAATACCCACGCATCCGCACCAGTGTGCCACTCGACGCATCGAGATCCAGTTCGCCGTCGAACAGCACCACCTTGCCCTTCACATCGGCGCGGGGCTGCACGCGCACATGGGCGATGGGAATGGTGCGATCACCGGCGCGTATGACCACCACCGTATCGCCACCGCTGTACGTGTAGTAGCGATCGCGATCGGTGGCGAGCGGATGCACCGCGGCGAGCGTATCGGCGCCATCCTGCCGGCGCGCGCTTGGGCGTACGTTGGGGCGCCTCCGTCCGTTGCCGCTCGTTTCACGGGGACGCACCCGCAACCGATTCCCGTACAGCGAGGGGGTGAGCCACCCGGTCTGGAAGAGCGTCAGCATGCTCACATTGCCGCCCGTCTGCTGGACGCGGTATCCCTGCACGCGCTGGTCGTATTTGCCGGTGCGATTCCAGCGCAGCGTGCTCGCCACCTGCTCGACGGCGGCCACCACCTCGGTGCCTTCCTCGCGCCGCAGCAGCACGGCGATTTCAGACTCCACATTCGCTTTATACGAAACCAGACTGTCCGGAAGCCGGTTTCGTGTGCTGGCTTCAGACAACAACCGCTGCAGAGCAGGGCTGGTCTGGGCGTGAACGATCGGCGCGGCAATGGCGAGCAGCGCGGAAACGGCGGCAACGACGGGAGCGAGACGGAGAAGGCGCATATGGGTCCGTCACCGCGCCTTGAGCATGCTCACGTACTCCTCGGCGGCGCCCCACTCGTGCATCGCGTCTTCCAGCGCATCGCGCGCATCGTCGAGCTCCTTGCCCAGTACCGCCGCCTTCTTGATGCCGGCCGGGTTGTCGTAGAGCGAGGCGTCGTCGAGCTGCGCGGAAAGCCCGGCGATCTTCTCCTCGAGCGTCGTCACCCGCAGCTCGGCATCGGCCAGTGCCTTCTCGGCGGCGCGCACCTGCTTCTTCGGGTCGCCGCCCGCCGCGTGCTGCCGCGCCTGCTGTTCACGCTCGCGTTGCTTCGCGTTGCGCTCGGCTTCACGACGATCCTCCGCCCGCGCCTGCTGGGTTTCCTGCTCGGTGCGTTCGGCGCGCATCGCTTCCCACTCCACGAACGTGCCCGGAAACACCGCCAGCTCCTGATGGCGCAGCTCCCACACCTGCGTGGCGAGCCCGCGCAGCACGGCACGGTCGTGACTCACGATGAGCACGGTGCCGTCGTACTCGTCCACCGCGTCTTCGAGTACTTCGATGCTTTCGACATCGAGGTGATTGGTGGGCTCGTCGAGAATGAGCAGGTTGTTGGTGCTGAGCGTGAGCAGCGCCATGGCCACGCGCGCGCGTTCGCCGCCGCTCAACGTACCCACGGTGCGCAGCACTTCGTCGCCGCTGAAGCCGAAGCGACCGAGGTGCCCCTGTACCTGCCGGCGCTCCCACAGCGGTCGTTCGTTCGCGATGGCGTCGTAGATGGTGCTCTCCATGGGGAGATGGCCCACGTCCTGCCGGTAGTACGCCACCGTGGTGCTGGGTCCCACCTTCACGTCGCCGTCGAGCGGGGGCATCTCGCCGAGCAGCGTCTTGATGAGCGTACTCTTGCCGGCGCCGTTGGGGCCCACGAGGGCGACCACTTCGTTGCGCTCGAGTACCACGTTCACATCGCGCACGAGCGCGCGCGGTCCGTCCGCCGTGGGCACTCCCACCGTGACGTGATTTGCTTCGGCGACGCGATCACCGCTGCGATTGCCGGCGTCGAGTCGCAGCGCCATCACACCATCGGCGCCAATGGGCGCAGAGAGGCGCGGCATGCGCGCCAGGAGCTTGCGACGCCCCTTGGCCTGACGCGTGTTCTGCCCGGCGAGGTTGCGTGCGATGTAGTCCATCTCCGACGAGATCTTCGCCTGCTGCTTGTCGAACTGCCGCTGCTGCGCGAGCCGGCGCTCCTCGCGCTGCTGCACGAAGCTTTCGTATCCGCCGGTGTAGGCGAAGGCGGTACCGCCTTCGAAGTGCAGCACATGATCGGCCATCGCGTTGAGGAACGCACGATCGTGGCTGATGCACAGCACCGTCTTGTCGGTGTTGGCGAGATACCGCTCGAGCCACGCGGTCGTATCGAGGTCGAGGTGGTTGGTGGGCTCGTCGAGGATGTACAGATCGGCCGGCGTGGCGAGCTGCCGCGCGAGCGCTACGCGACCGCGCTCACCGCCGCTCAGCGTACCGATGCGCGTGGTGCGCGCCATGTCGGGGGCGAAGCCAACGCCCATGAGAATCGCATCCACCTTCGACGCCATCTCGTAGCCGCCCTCGCGCTCGAACCGTTCGAGGTCGCGGCCGTACTTCTCCATCGCCGCCTCGCTGTGATCGGTCTCGAGCTTCGCCGCCTGCTGCGCGAGCGAGGCTTCCAGCTTGCGCAGCTCGCCGAACGCGTCGGCCACGATGTCCCACAGGCTCTGATCGTCGGGAAAGCGCCGGTGCTGATCCATGAGCGCCACGCGCAGCCCCGGCGTGCGCGCCACCGACCCGCGCGTAGGCTGCAGGTCGCCGGTGATGAGGCGCACGAGCGTGGTCTTGCCCGTGCCATTGCGCCCCA
>NZ_JBIJAW010000253.1:0-4940 GCF_044345575.1 Gemmatimonas sp. | reverse complement strand
GTGGCGAGCGCGCGCTTGGCAAAGAGGAACGGATTCATCGGCGAAATCGGCAGAGGAGAACGAGGGTGTCGGTCGCCAATGTGCGTGTCGAACGGCACGTCCGCGAGTGCGGGGAACTGCTTTCGCGGAGCCGCGGAGTGAGCGGAGGGCGCAGAGTACGTGCTGCCCCCGGCGCACCCTGAAGCTCGAGTGATGCAGCTCGCGCAGTTTCGGTGCGCTTCTCAGCTCGCGCAGTACCAGTTCGCTTCTCAGCTCGCGCCCTGTCCGCCTAGAACGGACTCGGCCCCTTCAGCATTTTCTCCAGCAGACTGGGCGGCTGCTCGAGCCGGCCATGCTGTGCTTCATCGAGGAGAAATTCGACACGCTGCTGCACGCGGCTCACCATCGTGCGGAACGTGCGCGCCATGGTGCGCCAGCTGAGCCACGTCACGCCCGCCGCGATGGCCGAGAGCAACGCGATCGTCACCGCCGCCACCTGCGGCATGGCCAGCGCAAAAAAGAGCAGCGGTACCGCGGCCATGAGCACCACCAGCAGTCCTGCGCCCGCGGCACCGATCGTGGCCGTGCGCACCGAGCGCCGCGCCCCGTCGACCACGGCGTCGAAGCGCAGCACCGAGCGCGTGTCGTCGACACGGGTGGCGGTGATCACGAGGTGATCGAGTCGCACCAGATCGAAGCGCCGGCCGCCCGATCCAAGTGAGCGAAAGAAGTTGCCGAGCGGATCGCGACGCGGCTCCCAGACCATGCGATCGGTCGTGCGTCGCACCGCCACCATGTATTCGTTGCGCGGCAGGAAGGCCTCGAGGTGGCGCAGCAGCTGGTCCGGGGTACCGTTCACCGTGCGCTGGGCGCTCACCACCGCCGGCCCCACGGCCGAAAGCCAGCCACTCTGCTCGGCCAGTGGCAACGTGAGCTGCGCGCGCTCCTCGGCGATCGCCTGGCGCACGTGCTGCACATCGAGGCCGACTTCCTTCGCGATCTCCACCAGACGGGATTCGCTGATGGTATCCGCCGGTTCGCCCGGCTCGGTGTTCTGCAGTTCGGCGGCGCGGGCCAGCACGCGCTCGAGCGCCGTGCGCGGAAGATCGCTCATGTCAGATCCCACTCAGCACGATGTCGATCTGCTTCGCCAGGGCGTCGCGAATGGACGTCGGCAACGGAAAGGTGGCGTTGAACGCGGTGTCGGTCCCCGCGCGGGATTCGCCCGCGAGGCGCTGGCCCGCCTGCCGGAGGTAGTAGCGCTGATATCCGGGCAACAGCTCGGGCGCGAGCTTCGCGAGGAGCATCGCACCCGCCTGCACCTGTCCCGACGAGACGTAACGCGCCGCCACGCCTGCCCGCTCTTCGGCCGGGGTCGTGTTGTCATGCACGGCCGGCCCCACGAGCGCGCCGGTCGCTTCGTGAGCGAACACGAACATCACTTCCGCCGCATCGGCCGGACGCGCCGGATACGTGACCGCCACCATCGTGCGTCCCGTGTAACCGGCGCCGGTGCGTCCCTCGCCGCCCATGGGCAGAGACAGCACCAGATCGCCCTGCCGCTGCGACGTGTTGTTGAGGAACCGCTCGAACTTGGTGCGGTACACCTGCTGCCACAGGCTGTCCACCGCTGTGATCGTTGCAGCGCGTTCGCGCAGCAGCTTCTGATGCTCCGGCATCAGGAACCGCACGCCCTCGTCCTCGACACCCGTGAGGAACAGGCGCAACCACTCGCGATCGGCGGCCGTGGCGAAGACCGCGGCCAGCGGCGCCAGGCGCATGGCCACGTCGCGCGTCGGGGCTCGCCGCACATCGCCGTTGAGCTGCAGGAACTGCTCGATTGTCGCGCGCATCTCGTCCCAGTTGGCGAAGCCGAACGGCAGGAACTGGGCGTCGAGATACCCGTTGCGGCGCAGCCCCCGCGCGAGTGTTTCGCGATTACCGTCGAGCGCGGTGAGCAGGTTGCGCTGGTTCTTGATGACCGTGATCGAATCCCGGTAGCCACGCCGGTAGAGGGGGACCGCCGCGCTGTCGTCGCTCAGCATCGCGAAGGCGTGCAGCCAGAGGTCCACGTGCGGCACGGTGCGCACTGGCCAGCGCAGCGGCGGCTGGACGGCGGGCGCGCCGCCCATGGGGGCGGTGGTGGACGCCGGCGCTGGTGTCGCGATCGGTGCGCCGGTCGAGCCGGTAGAGACACAACCCGCCAGCAGCAGCACACCGGCGAGCACAAGGACGCGAGAAGGCATACCCACAATACACGTCGACCGGGCCATGGGATTCAATCCCGCCCGGTCGTGATGTCACCGTCTGCCTTCGGCTTCCTTACTCCTGTCGTCCGCACGTCACGCAGTAGCGCCAGTTCACGTCCAGCTCCGTGCTGCACGCGGGGCACTGCCGCTTGGTGAGATCCATGCCGCAGAACGGGCAGAACGTCATTGCGCGCCCCTGCGGCAGTTTGTTGTCGCAGTACCGGCAGCAGCGGTGAGCCACGGCCGGCGCGGCTGTCATCGTCGACGGCGTGGGACGCTGCGACGGCGGCGGAAACAGATCGTGCTCGTTGGGCACGACGCTGGGCACGACGCTGGGCACGACGCTGGGCACGACGCTGGGCACGGCGGCCCCGTTGGACTGCGTGAGGCGCAGGGTGCTCGTGGCCCAGGCGCGCACCATGGCCAGCGTGGGCGATGGAAACGCGAGCGCGGAGCGACAGGCCCCTTGCAGCTCCGGATCAGCCAGGAGATACCCACGATCGCCTGCCACGAGGCGAAGGAGCGCCGTTTCGAACGCGTCGGCCCCGCTGTCGGCCATCTCCCGGCGCACGTCGCGATACGGGAGCAGGCGCTCTTCCAGATCACTCAGCGTGAAGCCCTGTGCGAGCAGCTGCGGGAACTGGGTCCGGATCGTCCGAGACAACCGGAAGGCGAGACGATCGAGATCGTCGAGGGAGCGCGAGACGACGGTCACTTCGAGTCGCCGGCCCCGTACCGGGTGTCGATGTCGTTCCCCACCATGCTGCGGCTCTCCCCGCCGATGCGCTCGACGAGTCGTTCCACGGCGTTCTTTTCGTTGGCCTGCGCGTCCTTCCAGCCATAGCCGTACCCAATGGCTACACCGAAAAAGAGCGCGAGGAAGAACTTGAGCATGGGCATCCAGGGGTGAGCCCCGACGCCCCAGCGCCGGGATGCAGATCACCTCAAGGACGCACCGCCGAACGCGACGGTAACGCCGCTGCGGGCACAAACCGTTCCGCCACGGGAAACGACGAGAGGGGCTGCGACCGGGTTTTCGGCCCCTGGGCCGCCAGCCACGTTTCGAACTGTGACGGGACCAGCCCCTCGGTCGCATCCTGCGTCGCCGCTGCGCGGGTGGCGAGATGATTGGCGTACTCGTTCTGCGGATGCCCGGCGTGCCCCTTCACCCAGCACCACTGGGTGTCGTGCAGCGCAATGGCCTCGACGGCGTCCTGCCACAGTTCGACGTTCTCCACCGCGCCTTCCTTGCGGCGCCAGCCTCGCGCCATCCACCCCTTTACCCAGCTCGTCATCCCGTCGACGATGTAGCGCGAATCGGTGGTGAATTGCACCGACAGCCGGTTCCCCTTGCGCGACATGGCGGCGTATGTGTCGATGACACTCCGCAGGGCCATGCGGTTGTTGGTGGTGTCGGGCTCCGACGCCCACAGGTCGAAGCGCGCCAGCGTCCCGTCGGCCTTCCGGAACTCGACGAGGGCGCCGAGGCCGCCGGGCGTCGCCCCGCTCTTGCCATTGCCGAGACACGATTCGTCGGCATACACCGCCACCAGCGGGTAGCGCGCGCTCATCGCACGGGTTCCAGCGAGTCGATCTCGTCGATGATCAACTCGAGCCGGTGTCCGGTGCTCGGGTGCCGCGCGATGATCACTTCACGCCCGCTCTCCACGCGCAGCCGCTCGGGAATCACCACGTATTCCGTGCCGCGCCGCATGATCATGATGCGGGTGCCGTCGATGATGGCGCGCTCGAGGAGATCGTACTGGGCGGTAGTCGGCTGCATGGTGTGGTGAAACTAGCGGGGGACGGTGTCAGGTACTATGGAAGCTCGGGGAGCGGACGCTCGAGTTACGGGAGCTGGTGTTACGGGAGCTGATGACACGGGATATGCAACAACGGGAACCGCCTCTCGACGTCCGAGGCTGTTCCCGTTGTTCAATATCTCGTCCCACCAGCTTCCGTCGTTCCAGCTTCCGCTCCCCGAGCTTCCGCAGTTCGAATTTCAGGCAACCGGACCCGTGACGAACGTCTCCAGGATGTCCGTCGCCTGCTCCAACTGCGCCACTTCCACCCACTCCGTCGCCGAGTGCGCGCGCGCGATATCGCCAGGACCGAAGCACACGGCGGGGATGCCGGCGTTGGCAAATAGCGCCGCGTCGGTCCAGCAGAAGAGCCCCTCGATGTCGCCCGGCCGCCCGTGCGCCTGACACGCCGACACGAGCGACGCGACGAGCGGATGCGTCACGGCCGTCTCGAGCGGTGGCTGTGACCCGCCCAGTTCGACCGACGCCGTGAAGCGCGCGTCTTCTGCGTGCAGCGCGTCCACCAGGGCCTGCACCTCGGCCAGCACCTGTGCCGCCTGTTCGCCGGGGATCGTGCGACGCTCGAGCTTCACCGTGCACCGGTCGGCGTACGTGGACCAGCCGCTGCCCCCCTCCACCAGGGGAGCATGAATGGAGGCGCGGCCGAGCAATCCGTGCGTGCGCGTCCCCAGCAGTTCCGACTCGTATCGGTCCACGGCCGAGAGAAAGCGCGCCGCCATGCGATTGGCGTCGATGCCCACATCGTAGCGACTGCCGTGCGCCGCGCGCCCGTGTACGGTGACGGTGAGCCAGGCGAATCCCTTGTGCGCCGGCACCACCGCCAGCCGCGTGGGTTCGGTGATGATCGCGCCCGTGGCCTGCAGTCCATCGGCGAGCAGCGCGCTCGTGC
>NZ_JBIJAW010000252.1:0-4967 GCF_044345575.1 Gemmatimonas sp. | reverse complement strand
GTGATCAGCAAGGACACGCCGAGCCTGCTGCCGGAAGGCGCGATCGCCGTGCGCTTCCACTCCATCGGCGGCTGGGGGATGATCACCACCGGCAAGAACCTCGGCGCCATCATCGGCGACCTCGGGCAGTATCTCGCCGAGCAGGACCCCACCTACGACGAGGAGGGCATTCTCGAAGACAAGCTCTTCGTGATGGCCAACCCCAAGTACGGGTCGGAGAAGAAGGGCGCCCCCACCAACTACTACCTCACCGTGGCGCCATCGCAGATCAAGGTGAACTGCGAATTGAACCACGTGGACGTGGTGCTCTGCTGCGACCCCAAGGCGTTCACGCACACCAATCCGCTGGAAGGCCTCAAGCGCGGGGGCGTGCTGGTGTGGGAGTCGAGCGAAAGCGCCGACAGCGCGTGGCAGCGCATCCCGGCGATGCACCGCGACTTCATCATCGAGAACGACATCAAGGTGTTTATCCTGCCGGGCTTCGACATCGCCCGGAAGGCCACCACCCAGACGGAACTGCAGCTGCGCATGCAGGGCAACGCGTTCCTTGGCGCGTTCTTCAAGGTGTCGCCGTTCCTCGACCGCTACCACATCACGCCCGAGCAGTTCCAGCAGATCATCCGCAAGCAGTACGTCAAGAAGTTCGCGCGCTTCGGTGACGCGGTCGTGGAATCGAACATGACCGTGATGAACGAAGGGTTTTCGCGGGTGGTGGAAATCACGCGCGGCCGCACCGACGACGCCGACCGCTCGAGCATGCGCAACCCGCTACTCGCCCCGTACGGCGATCATCACTTCCCGCCCACGGCCGGGTGCGGGTCGTGCGGCAGTGGCGGGCTCTCCATGCCCGTCACGCAGCTGCAGCGCTCGCCGCTCAAGGGCCGCGACCTGTTCGACAGCGAGTTCCGCGCGGGGCTGGGCTACCATCAGCCGGCCAGCGCGCTCGCCAGTGTGGGCATCATGGCCGCCGCCACGGGCGCTACGCAGTCCAAGTACGTCGCCCGCCGCGAAACGCCGGTGTACATCCCCGAGAACTGCACGCAGTGCATGGAGTGCATCTCGGTGTGTCCCGACACGGCGCTCCCCAACACCGCGCAGGAAATCAGCACGGTGCTGCGCACGGCGGTGATGAACTACGTGGCCGACGGCGGTGACCGGCGGACGCTGCTGACCGAACTGCCGGCGCTGGAGCAGCGCGCCCGTACGCGCATGATGGAATCGGTGAAGGCGAAGACCAAGGTGCCGTTCAAGACCATCGTGCGCGAAGAGGTGGCGGCGGTCACAGGCATTGCCGACACGTCGCGCGCGCAGTTCACCGGCATCATCGACAAGCTGCCGCTGGCCTACAGCGATGTGCCGGCGATCTTCCGCACCGTCGAGACCAAGACCCCCGGCCAGGGCGGCCTGTTCTCGATCTTCGTCTCCGACCTGTGCAAGGGGTGCGGTGAGTGCGTGCAGGTGTGCGGCGATCACGACGCGCTGCGCATGACGCGCGAAACGGAGGAGCTGAACGCCGATCTCACCACGGCGCAGGTGTTCTCGCGGCTGCTCCCCGACACCCCGCAGAAGTTCCTCGGTCTCTACAACGACGACGACATCACCAGCTCCAAGGACGCCACGCTGCGCAACCACCTCATGGTGCGGCGCAACTACGAGGCCCTGGTGAGCGGCGACGGCGCCTGCGCCGGCTGCGGCGAAAAGAGCGTGCTCCGCGCCATCGCCAGCGTCACCGAGGCGTACATGCGCCCGCTGTATCACAAGAAGGCCGAGCGGCTCACCGGCAAGGCGGCACGTCTCGAGCAGGACGGGGCTGCGCGGCTTGCTGTGCTCAAGACAGCCGACGCCGCCGACTATGCACGATTCCGCACGGCGTTCATCCACATCGTGATGGGACTCGGCGGCGAGAACGACGCCGACACCACCTCGCGCATTGCCGGCTACGAAGCGAAGCACGGCCCCATCTCCGACGCGCAGGTCATCGGCGGGCTGGCCGCGGTGCTGCGGCAGGATGCGTTCAACCACCGCGAGCTGCAGGCTATCGACGGGCGCCGCGCCAACGGCATGTCGGTCATGATGATGGGCGCCAGCACGGGCTGCAACACTGTATACGGATCCACCCCGCCGGCCAATCCACACGCGTATCCGTGGATGAACTCCCTCTTCCAGGACGGCGCGACGATCTCGTGGCTGATGGCCGAAAGCGTGATCGTGGAGCACGCCCGTCGCTCGGTGGCACCGGAGCGCCTCTCCGATGCACTTCTCGAGCGGCCGAGCAACGTGATGAGCGATGAGGACTACTTCCACCTCACGCACCTCGACGACACGCTCATGACCGATCAGGAAGTGCGCGAGCTGCCCAAGGTGTGGGTGGTGGGCGGCGACGGCGCGCTCGGCGACATCGGCTTCCAGAACGTGAGCAAGGTGGTGCTGCAGAACCGCCCGAACGTGAAGATGCTCATGCTCGACACGCAGGTGTACTCCAACACCGGCGGGCAGAACAGCGACTCCAGCACCATGCTGGGCGGCTACGACATGAACCAGTTCGGTGTGGCGTCGCAGGGGAAGCTCACCGAGAAGAAGAACGTGGCCGAGGCGCTCACCAGCGGTCACGGCTCGCCCTTCGTGGGTCAGGTGTCGGTGGCCAATGCGCCGCGGATGTACAAGGCGATGCTCGACGGGCTCGAGTATCGCGGCACGGCGTTCTACCAGTGCTACACCACCTGCCAGCCCGAGCACGGCGTGGGCGACAACATGAGCGCCGACCAGGCGAGCATGGTGCGCGACGCCCGCGGGGTGCCGGAGTTCGTGTTCAACCCGCGCAAGGGCGAAACCATTCAGGAGGCGTTCGACCTCAAGGGCAACCCGAGCATCGATCGCGACTGGTGGCACACCAAGTTCGCCAGCAACGGCGAGGCGTTCACCTTCGGCGTGGCGCACTGGGCGCTCACCGAGGGGCGCTTCCGCAAGCATGTGCAGGCGATCTCGGAAGCCGAGGCGGCCACGCTCACGCCCATGCACGACCAGTTGTACTTCGTGACGCAGGACGACGTGACGTACCGGCGCGTGTTCGACGAGTCGCACCGCAGCTTCATCCCCAACTTCGGCTGCTTCATCAAGGCCGAGGTGAAGGGCGCGTTCAAGTACTACGCCGTGACGCGGCAGATGGTGCTGTTCGCGGTGGAGCGTCGCAAGGCGTGGCGCATGCTGCAGAGCAAGGCGGGCATCGCGAACAAGGACTATGCGGCGCAGCGGGCGCTGCTGGCGCGCATCGACAAGGGTGAGCTGAGCCTCGAGCAGGCGAAGGCCAACCTTGGTACGCTCCTGGCCGAACTGGTCGGCTGACGCGCGATGCCTCGTCTGCACAAGTACGTGAGCCGGGATGCACACTATGTGCTGACCAGCATCGATGGGTCGGTGGTGACGTATCAACTCACGGCGACCGGCGAGCAGCGACTCGCCGGCGCCGGCATCGTGGCCGGCCAGCGTTTCGAACGCGCGCTGCTGCTGGACCTCTATCGCACGGGCGACGCCTACGCGAAGGGGCACGAGTTCCCAGAGGCCGTGCTCGCGAACCAGTTGGCGTTGGATTTCGCGGGCGACCCGAATCCCGAGAGTGCCTTTCCGGTGTGCGATGCGTGCCGGAGCCCCTCCGATCTGCACCTCACGCTGCGCGGCGAGGCCACCGGCTTCACCGCGGAGCTGCTCTGTCCCGTGTGCCGGGCAAAACCGGCGCAGCACGCCGACACGAGCATTCCCGTGGCGCTGCTCTCGCGCACGCTGCTGAGCAGTCTCTACGCGAGCAAGCCGGTGGCGGCGAAAGCCGCGAACGTACAGCGCCACGAATCGCTCCTCGACGCCGCGTTCACGCAGCGCTGGGACGCGGTGCGGGCCCAGCGCACGACGGTGCAGTCGCAGCTGTTCGGCGACGGCGACCTGGGCGGGCTCGGGCTCGGCTGAGGGCCCGCTTGGGCCGCGATTGGTGACGCGATTGGTGACGCGATTGGGGACGCGCAAACACGGAGATCACCGAGGTGGGTGAGGGCATGGAGAACAGCCAAAGCTTTTAGTTGTTCTCTGTGGCCTCACCATCCTTTGTGACCTCCGTGTGGACGCGTTTCTTCATTGATGACGGCTGGATTGGCCGGGGTAACGCGTGCTCACGGAGATCACCGAGGTGGGTGAGGGCATGGAGAACAGCCAAACATTTTGGTCGTTCTCTGTGGCCTCACCATGCTTTGTGATCTCAGTGTGGACGCGTTTCCCGCGAGACGGCCCCGATTCACGCACGCGCTGACACGCCACTGACACGGCACCGCACAATGCGCGCATGACGGACGACGACCTGACGCGCATCATCATCGGCGAAGCCATTCGGATTCACCGGAGCCTTGGGCCACGCCTTTTCGAGGCCGCATACGAGGAGTTCCTCGCGCTGGCCCTTTCGAATCAGGGAATCCGGGTCAGGCGGCAAGTGGTACTGCCAGTCACCTTCGACGGGCACACGGTCCCCGTGGGCTATCGCATCGATCTGCTCGTGAACGAGCGGATCATTGTGGAGCTGAAATGCTCGGAGCGCTCCCACGACGCGCACGCCCGGCAGGTGCTCACCTATCTGCGCTTATCCGGCTATCGCACCGGGCTGCTCATCAACTTCGGGTTCGATCGCCTCATCGACGGCGTCCAGCGCATTGTGAACGGGTACGACCGGGAAGGCGCGACCGAGGCGTAGCCGATATAGGAAACTCGTCCACACCGAGCTCACCGAGCATCGTGAGGACACAAAGAACAACTAAAAGCTTTGGCTGTTCTCCATGCCCTCACCCACCTCGGTGAGCTCCGTGTTCACGCGTCCCCCGGCCAAGCCAGCCGTCCTCAAGGTTGAAACGCGTCCACACCGAGCTCACCGAGCATCGTGAGGACACAAAGAACCACGAAAGCATTTGCTGTTCTACATGCCCTCACCCACC
>NZ_JBIJAW010000251.1:0-4973 GCF_044345575.1 Gemmatimonas sp. | reverse complement strand
ATGCTATGCGTGAAGGTGGCCTCCGATCGCTCGGCGATGTACCGCTCCACGGCCTTCCAGTAGCCTTGGTCATCCCGGCGCGTATCTCAAGGCACTTGGTGTGCCGGTCCTGTGCACGCGTGTCGTAGTCAGCGAAGGCTATACACGGCCAGCGCTTCGGCAGGCGCGAGCACCGGGACGCTCGCGCTCTTGAAGTCGCGCGCGTTGCGCGTGACCACACACCGTGCATCGACAACCAGAGCCGCGACGACCTGCAGTGCGTCTTCGTAGTCGGAGATCCCAAGTGTGAGTGCTCGCTGAAAGGCGGCCCCATCGAGAGGCACCACGCGCACAATCGAGAGCAGGTCGGCAATCGCCGCTGCCGCTACCTGGCGCCCCCGCTCTCGCTCGACGATGTAGTGCACCGTGCTGAGCGCGTGTGCCGACACCCACGCATCCAGGACACCCTGGTGTGCCGCCGTGAACAGACGTGCGGCATCGTTGCTCCACGGCGCCCGGTCGAGCATCAGGTCGAGCACCACGTTGGTGTCGATCAGCACGACCGGAGTGCCGCGCGATCCCTTGCCCGTTTTGGGAGGAACCGGCTCACGTACCCTGCGCGTCGGCACCTACTCTCGCGCTCCGTACTTGCGAACGAGGTGCTGCCGATAGTCGTGCTCCGTGAGCGCTGAGTCGCGTACCACGCCGAGCAGGCGACGGACGGCCGGTGTGAGCTCGTCAGCCAACGGACGGGCCTCCGCATCGGGGAGCGCACTCAGCAAATCGTCGACGAGGCGAGACACACTGGTGCCGCGCGCCGCGGCCACTCTGTCCGCCTTCTCCATGGCTTCAGGGGAGAGGGTCAGATTGGTCGCGCGACGGGTCTGTGCAGCGTACGGCGACGCGACGGTCTCGCGAACGCGACCTTTGGGAGGTTTCGACAACGGTCCACCTATGCGCATAGTTGAAGAAAAAATATGCGCATATAATCGCGTCAGGGCAATTCCACACGCGAGCGCAGTTGCGGTGGAAACATCAGGGTCGGCCGCCGGTCATGTATCCCGCTCCAACCGGAAGAAGAATGGCGCCGCGCCGCGCATGTCCATCAGCCCGAACACGGTGCGGTGGTCGATGCGCCGGAACAGATCGATGATCGGCAGATGGTCGTACACCATCGCCGCCGTCGTCACGCCCCGATACGTCATCGCTCGCAACCGGGCCCGCGGCTGGCGCGTGCGGAGCAGCGGGGTGGCGAGGGTGAACAGGGTGCGCGACACCGGATGCCGCGAGAGTGTGTGGTAGCGCGACAGCGAGAGCGGAATCCGCCGCGGATCGATGGCGTACGGCTGTCCGGCGCGATCCCGGAATACGAGCGGGTGTACCGCCTCGTCGCTCTCGAACGCCTTGCCGTACCACGCGTAGGCTTCGAGCAGACCGTCCATGTCGTGACCGGTCGGCACACCGGAGCCACGCCAGTGGCCATGCATCTCCTGCGTGGTCACCGCCGGCAGCGCGTCGAAGAATGCCAACGCCTCGGTCTGTGTCATGATTCGCGTGTTGGTCGGCGTCAGGGGTGAATCCTCGTCACAACCGGCAGGATGATGTTGGACGCCCGCACCTCGCGGCGATAGACCCGATGGGTCGCCGTCGGTGTCGCCCGGGTGCTACGTTCCCGCGCCATTCCTGCGTCTTCAGGCCATCTCTCCACGCCCGCCATGCGCCGATTCCTCGCCGGCCTCGTTCTCACGCCCTTCGTCCTCGCGCCCGTCGCCCTCTCGGCGCAGGCCAAGCCCCTGCTCAGCCCGGCCGACTATGGCCAATGGCAGACCGTGGGGCAGTTCCGCCTCTCGCCGCGCGGCGACTGGGTGGCCACCGGGATCAGTCGTGTGAACGAAGAGAACGAGCTCCAACTGCGTGGCGGCCCGCGCGACACAACCATCATCGTTCCCTACGCCACGCAGCCGGCCTTCACCGCCACCAATGCCTGGGTGGGTTATCTGGTGGGCGTCTCGCCCACGAAGCGGGACAGTCTCACGACCGCCAAGAAGCCGGTGCGCACGAGCCTCGTGCTGCGTCCGCTCGCTGCCGGTGCCTTGCTCACGGAACCTGACATCCAGACGTTCACCTTCAGCGCCGACGGCCGATTTGCCGCGGCCACGCGCTATCCGGCCGAAGGCAAGCGCGTCAGCGATGTCGTCGTATACGATCTCGCCACGGGGAGCCGCTTCACGCTGCAGCAGGTCAGCGAGCAGGTGTGGAGCGAGCGCGGCTCGCTGCTGGCGGTGGCCATCGAGGGAGAGGCGGGCAGCGGCTCGAGTGTGCAGCTCTACGATGCGGCGACGAATACGCTCAAGGTGCTCGCGGCGGGTCCGTCGCCCTTCCGTGCGCTCGCGTGGCGCATGGGCACACGTGATCTTGCGGTGCTGCAATCCCGCCCCGACCCGGCGTTCCGCGACACGGCGCATGTGGTGCATCTGTTCAGCGACGTGAGTGCGTCATGCGCGTGTTTGCCGACGACGCTCGACGCGACGAGGGCGGTCCAGTTCCCGCAAGGGATGCGCATCGCCGAGCACCGCCGTCCGGTGTGGTCCGCGGACGGCCGCACCCTGTTCGTCGGTCTGCGTCCGCGTGAGCCACAGGCAGCCGCGCTCAAGAAGAGTGAGGAGAAGCCCAGCGACGTGGAGATCTGGCACCCGAACGACGTGCGCATGTTCCGGCAGCAGATGGCGCAGGAGGCAGCCGACCTGCGCCGCACGCTCGTGGCGGCGTGGCACATCGCGCCGAACCATCTGCTGCCGCTCACGACCGATCTGATGGAGACCGCGACGGTCCTCGATGGGGGGCGTTTCGTCACCGAGGCCGACACGAAGCCGTACCCGTGGGAGATGAAGTTCGGGCGCAATGTCACCGACGTGTACGCCATCGACGCGAATACCGGTGCGCGCACGAAGGTCGCTACGCGCACGGCGCACTGGTACGGCGGCAACCCCACGGGCACGCACGTGGCCTATGGCGACGGGCGCGACTACTGGGTGGTGGAGCTCGTGACCGGGCGGCGTACCAATCTCACCGCGACCATCACGCGCAGCGGCCGGGCCGACTTCGTCGATCACGACGATGATCATCCGAGCCCGATTCCGCACCAGTTCGCGATCGCCGGGTGGGCAAAGGATGGTACGTCGCTGCTCGTGCACGACACGCACGACGTCTGGCAGCTGCCGGTGACCGGCGGCGCGGCGGTGCGGCTCACCAACGGGGCGCCGGAGCGGATCCGGTATCGGCTGCAGTCCTTCGCGCCGGTCGGCGCCGGTGTCGCCGAGCGCGCGGTCGATCTCGCGTCGCCCGTGTACTTCACGCTCACCGGCCGCCGCACGAAGGCCAGCGGGTGGGCGCGCCGTCTCGCGAACGGCACGGTGGAACGTCTCGCCTACGGGGATGCCGCGTACCGTGCACTCGTGCGTGCCGACAGCGCCGCGGTCATGGGGTACGTGCGCGGCCGCTACGACACGTCGCCGAACGTATTCGTGGGCCCCGATGTCGCGTCGGCGAAGGCCGTGACGGCGACCAACCCGTTCCAGGCGAACCATGCGTGGGGTAAGGTCGAGCTCATCGACTTCCGCAGCACGATCGGCCAGTCGTTACAGGGGTTGCTCTACTATCCCGCGAACTATGACCCGTCGAAGAAGTATCCGCTCATCGTGTATACCTACGAGCGGCTCACGGACGGGCTACACAACTACATCGCGCCGAACCAGACGAACTACTACAACACGACGGTCTTCACGCAGCAGGGGTACTTCGTGTTGCACCCGGACATCGTCTTCCGCCCGCGCGAGCCGGGGCTCGGCACGCAGCACGCGGTGGAGGGGGCGGTGAAGGCCGTGCTCGCGCGCGGCCACGTGGATCCGGCGCGCGTGGGGCATGTGGGCCATTCGCAGGGCGGCTACGAGGCGGCGTTTCTGGGCACACGCTCGAAGCTGTTCGCCACGACGATCGTGGGCTCGGGGATCACCGACATGATCAGCTTCGCGGGGCAGCTGCACTGGAGCGGCGGCAGTGCCGAGTTCGACCACTGGGAGACAGGGCAGTTCCGCATGCAGGTCGCGCCGTGGGAGGACTTCGGCGCGATGCTCGCGAATTCCCCGCTCACCACGGTGCACCGCATGCCGGCCAAGAGCATTCTCGTGATGATCGGCAGCGAAGACGGGACCGTGGAGCCGCGACAGGGCACGCTCTTCTACAACTACGCGCGCCGTGCCGGGAAGCAGGTGGTGCTGCTGCAGTATCCGGGTGAGGGGCACGGCCTCACGAAGAAGGAGAATCAGCGCGACTACCAGACGCGCATCCTCCAGTGGTTCGGGCACTACCTCAAGGGGGACGCGGCGCCGGCGTGGATCACACGCGGGCAGACGGCGCTCGAGCGGCGCGCGATGCTGGAGGCGAACAAGTAGGGGGTGGGTTGCGGTCGACATCACGTCCGCGGCGTGGCCCGACGCCAGCTCGCACTCCCCTGGCGAACCAGGTTCCAGCGCCTCTAGCTTCCCGACATGACCGCACCGAATGACAATGCGCGCCAGTCAGCATTCTACGCGTCGCCAATCCCGCAGTTTCTCGATACCGACGAGGCGACTGTACTGGGACACCTCGCGGGTGGTAGCGGCCTCACAATCGACGGGGCGCAAACGGAAGCGTGGAAGGAACAGGTGCGGGTGCTCAAGCGCACACTCCCCGGTGTCGATGGGTCGCTGTTCCTCGAGTTCGATGTGCCGCGCCTTGGTAGCCGTATTGACGGCGTGGTCCTCGCCAACTCTGCGGTCGTGCCGATCGAGTTCAAGGTGGGCGAGCATCGCTACACCAAGAACGACTACAACCAGGCGTGGGACTATGCCCTCGACCTCAAGAACTTCCACGAGGCGAGCCGAGAGTTACCGATCTTCCCGGTACTCTGTGCGACCAATGGCGCGAACCCCGAGAATAGCTGGGAACGCCCGCAC
>NZ_JBIJAW010000250.1:0-4978 GCF_044345575.1 Gemmatimonas sp. | reverse complement strand
ATCGAGAGCAGTCAACACCAATTTTGCACACCGAAGTGCGCGCTACAGGGATGCCAGCGCCAAGGACCGCGCGCTCCCTCATCCCTTCAGACTCGAAGACGAATAGATCGGGACGATGAGCTGACAACTGGTACTGGAGTCGTCGAAGTGGGCGGAGATACCACGGATAAATCCCGCTGATCGATGCACCCCAATAAGAAACGATGCGTCGTACACCGGAAGCTCTCAGCGCCTTGGCAATCGGAACGGAGACCGGAAGATCAAACGCCAAGGTGTGAGTGATTTGATGATCACGGACCCAAGCGGAGAACTTCTCGAGCTCGGAGCGTTCTGCAGAATAGGTTACCGACGTGACGCTCCCGGCATGATCTAGCAGATGCTTTGGGAAGCCGGTCGATAGGTTCGAGTAGGCGTAGTGGATCCGACTACTCTCACCGGCTACCACACGCGCGGCCTCGTGAAACACGCGCTCCAACGTCGCAATGGCGTATCCAGTGTTCGCTCGACAGTGAAATAGGAGCAGAACGCTAGGTGACATCAGCAAACCTCATCGCTCATTACAGGAGTTCCTGCGGGATCGTACGCATCCTCCGCGGAGAACGCCGTGTTCACGAGCTCGGCAAAGCGCGCATTTGATCGACGAAGTTCTGCGAATGTACCCTCGCCTACTACACGTCCAGCGTCCAGCATAATGACGTAGTCGGCCGCCTGAATGGTCGTAACGCGATGGGCGATCATCACGATGGAACGATCCTTTCGTAGCTCCAATAGCGTATCCAGTACTTCCGCTTCTGTTCGTCCGTCGAGCGCCGATGTCGCTTCGTCCAGGATCAAAAAGTCTGCGTCATTGTACAGTGCGCGCGCGAGTCCCACGCGCTGGCGCTGGCCGCCAGAGAGAAGAGACCCACGTTCGCCCACCCGATAGTTCACGCCTTCAGGGAGTGATGACACGAGATCGGCGAGACGAGCCTGCTCGAGCGCCTGCGCGAGTCGCCGCGGATCTGGTTCCTCGGCGCTTCCGAAAGACACATTGTTGGCGATGCTGTCGTCGAGAAGATAGATCGATTGCGGTACATAGCCGACACACTCGAACCACCGCGGGCCCATCGTCGAGACGTCCACGCCGCCAACGGTTACACGGCCGCGTTCGGGGCGCAAAAGCCCAAGGAGCAGATCGCTGAGCGTACTCTTGCCCGATCCCGAATGGCCAACGACGACGGTGAGCGAATGCGCCGGAATGCGCGCTGTTACTCCACGCAACACCGGCTCGCTGCTGTTCGGATACGCAAACCACACATCGTCGAGCAATATGTCCGCTGGGTACGCCGGGCGCGCCGCGGCGGACGACTCAGTCTGTCGCGCGTCGGTACGGCGCCCTTCCAGTACGTCGGGAAGAATCTCGTCGATCACCTGTAGATTGGCCCGAACCTGGGAGACCGCCTTGAAGATGGCCTGGCCAGCCGGCAGGAGGCGGTAACCCGTCATGGCGTATACGCTCAACACGCCGATCACCTCAGCTGGTGTTGTGCCAGCGCGCAGTTCGAATATCGCGATCAGAAGAAGCACCGCAAAGACAATTGTCTCCAGCACGAACCGCGGTACATCGGCCAAAAGACCGACAATTGCTTCGGATGCGTACCCACGGTTGGCAACTTCGAGGTACCTCGCCCTATAACGCTCCTCGGTGCCGGAGAGCCGGATCTCCTTGAGACCGCCCAGACTCTCCTGCAGGAGCCGCTGCTTCAGTTTGCCACCCTGCCACAGGCTATCGCCGTGAAACACCAGCCGGTTCCGTACGAGCAGAAACAGCAGCCCATAGCCACCACCCACCAGCAAGGCGAAGATCAACACCACCCTCGGCTGATACAGCATCAGTCCCACCACGATCACGAGCACGATTGCTGCCTGACTCGCTATCGTCATGAGCGGCTGCATCACATTGTAAGCAAATCGTGGCGCACCGACGGAGATTTTCGTGATAAGCTGCGATGAGTTCGTGCCGGCAAGCTGCGAGTAGTCGCGCCGCAGAAAACAGGTGAGTAGATCGCGCTGGAGTTCCGCACCAAGTCCCAGCGACACGCGAAAGGTGAGCCATACCGTCACGGCCGCCACCAGATTCGAAAGCGCCAACGCGATGATCATCAGTGCCGCGAAGGCGATCAGCGCCTGTGTGTCACTGGCGAAGCCGACCGCCTGATAGACGCTGCTGGCGAGGGGGTTGGTGTGCAGAATCTCAGGACGGGACAGCAAGGCCACGAACGGCGCGACCGAACCGGCGCCGACGACCTGAAACAGCCCAGCTACGATGAAAAAAAGCTGCACGAAGGGATAGCGTCGCCGCTGTACTGGCGACAGCATCAACCGCAATGAGCGCCACAGTTGGCCGATGCTCACAGCAGCCACCCGCGCAGGCGCGCCCGAAAACCGTTCATCGATACGCCACTCGGGACGTTCCACCGTGGAATCGCGTGTGATGGAACCGGAGCGCGGAACCACCCACCTGCCACCAGCAGCCCGAAGCGCTCAGGGACCTGCGAGCGCGGCGCACTCCCGTACGGATAGGCAACCACCGGAACGGTGGAGAGGGCAGACTGGCTGTCGAGCCATTCAGCGCACGCATGAATCTCCGCCTCCACGTCGGCCGTGTCGAGTGCGCCCAGATTGGCGTGATGCATCGTATGATTCCCGAATGTGACCTGCGGGAAGCGCGCAGCATGCCTGACACCGTCGAGCGTGGCGATCGAAAATGCCACCAGAGCGTCATCTCCCGCCACGCGTTGCTGATGATGCCCGAAGCCGCGCTCATCCCACAGAAACCGATGTCGTGCGTTCGCGTCCCACGTGCCGCCGGCCGCTCGCCAATCCCATTCGGGGATGGTCCCTAGCAATGCCGGGCTGACGAACACGGTGCAGGGAAGCCCCCGAGCGGCACAGGCACTGAGGCCATGCTGCAGGGCACCTTCGTACGCGTCGTCGAAGGTGATGGCCACACGCGGGAAGGAGGTCTCCTCGCCCTCCAGCAATTCCATGAGTGGCACGATCGCCGCTTCGGCCCGCACGACGTCGAGTTGCTGCTGGAACGTGGCAGCCGGTAAATGCAGCGAACGATCGCCTCCAATCCGGGAGGCGTCGGCCACCACGTTGTGATACGCGAGCACGAGACGCGCCCCGCCACGGTGGCGCGCGGGAACGCGAACGAGGAGACGTTCGACCAGTCCTCTCATCGATGTCCGCACCACCTTCACGGAATCCCCCGAATGAGGCGCGCGCCCAGAGAATTGGTGACAACGAGCGGCAACCGCTGCCAGATTCGGACGGCGGCGCCATACCCGCCGCTTTCGGCGTTGGGCGGCACCGCCACCGTTCGCCGATCATGCTGCTGATACCACGGGAGCGGTTCGTCACGCCCGCCCCATTGCTGCTTGAAACGGTGTGTGCCGGACCCCTCGGTACACCGCCCGAAGTTGAACGCATTGAACCCGCGTTCGCACGTACGGCGGATGAACGCCCCGTACAGCGCCATGTTCGGCGAGATCTTCTGATACCGGCGCAGTGCCGACGCCCACGAGATCTCCACCTCGGCGCCGTTCTCGATGGCGAAACCGGCGGCCACGGGCTCCGTTCCCAAGTACGCGACGCCAATCCAGGCGCGGTCACCCAACGCGTCGGCCAGCCGCTCGAAGAAGTGCAGCCCATGCGCCGGCGACCCCAGGTCGCGCATGTGTTCGGTGAACACGCGATGATAGTCCGCCGCGTGCTCCCGTCCGAACTTCACCACGATCCCTTCCTTTTCGCCGCGACGCACCTGACTGCGCAGTTTGCTGTCGAACCGCTTGAGTGTTGCTTCGTAGTCGTTGGGCACCACATCCAGCACCACGGTGATCTTGCGGGCTACCGGTGTGAGCGCCGTCTCGATGGGTACACGCGAGCGCAGCTCCACCAGCTTGGCGCTCTTGCCCAGCTCTGCCGCGCGCGCCGTAAGCGCGCGCTGCGCCGCGGCGGTACCCAACGGGCCGCCGTAGCTCACAAAGGGGAGGCTCACCAGATAGTGCCCGAACACCAGGCTCTTCACCCGTACCAGTGGCAACACGCCAACCAATGCGTCGCCATCGCGGGCCATGAGATAGGGCGACTCGTGCCCGTACACGCCGGTGTACACTCCACGCCACTCCCACCGGTGGAACGTGCTGCCTTGCTCGTGCTGCTCCACGAACCGGTTCCACGCCTCGGCGTCGTTGTCGGTGGCTTCGGTGATGCGGATTGATTCAGGCATGAACGGCAGAAGTCACTGGGGCGCTCTCGAACGAACGGATCGACCGGAACGCGAAGCGCTGCATCAGCAGGCGTAGCCGGTCGGCGCACGCGTGCAGTCCGCGATAATGCCGGACGCGCGTAAGGGGACCCACCGGCAGCCGCGGCTGCTCTGGGTCCACCTCCCACGGGTGCAGATAGAAGACCGCTGGCTGTCCTTCATGCAACACCTGCGCCAGTCCGCGCTCGATCACCCACCGGGGGAACTGCCGGAACCAGCCGCCACCCGCCACCGGCACGTTGATGCCGGCCACCGGCCACACGGCCGGCGGGTACTCATGCAATGGCCCCGCCTCGGTGGTGAGCACATGTGGCTCACGGGCGCCGCTCGCCGTCCCGTACCCGGGGCGGGTGATAGGGAAGCGGCTGGAGTCGTACCGGTACCCCTCTTCCACCAGCACGCGCGCTGCCCAGGGCACCGCGTCGGTGAGCGAGAAGCTGGGGGCACGATATCCGGTCACGGCTGTCCCCGAGGCATCCTCTAACACCGCCTTCGCGCGTTGCACGTCGTCACGAAACGCGGCTTCGGTGATCGTGGGAATACGCTGGTGCCAGTAGCCGTGCGAGGCCACTTCGTGCCCCGCGTCTGCAATACGCCGCACCAGCTGCGGATAGCGCTCGGCCACCCAGCCAAGGGTGAAGAACGTGCCCGTGGCCCCGTGGTCGG
>NZ_JBIJAW010000052.1:0-15957 GCF_044345575.1 Gemmatimonas sp. | reverse complement strand
AAGGCGATCTCACCGCGGTTGGCCACCAGAATCTTCTTGAACATCGCGGCGCTCAGAGGGGAAGGTTGCCGTGCTTCTTCGGCGGATTCTTGTCGCGCTTCCCGCGAAGCGACTCGAGCGCCTCGATCAAGCGGGGGCGTGTGTCGCGCGGATCGATGACATCATCGACATACCCACGCGCTGCCGCGATGTAGGGATTGGCGAACTTCTCGGTGTATTCCGCCACGCGCGCATCAAGCGCCGCCTGGGGCTGGTCCGCCTCGGCGATCTCCTTGCGGTACAAAATCTCCACCGCGCCTTTGGGGCCCATCACCGCGATCTCCGCCGTGGGCCACGCCACATTGTAATCACCGCGGATATGCTTGGAACTCATCACGTCATAGGCACCGCCATATGCCTTGCGAGTGATGACCGTGAGCTTCGGCACCGTCGCCTCGCAATACGCATACAGCAGCTTGGCGCCGTGCTTGATGATCCCCCCGTGCTCCTGCGCCACCCCCGGCAAAAAGCCCGGGACATCTTCGAAGGTGACCAGGGGAATGTTGAAGCAATCACAGAAGCGCACGAAGCGTGCGGCCTTGAGCGAGGCGTTGATGTCGAGTACGCCCGCCAGCACCGCTGGCTGATTCGCGACGATGCCCACACTGTGCCCACCGAGATGCGCGAAACCAACGAGGATGTTCGCCGCGTAATCGGGCTGCACCTCGTAGAAGTACCCGTCGTCGACGACACGGCCGATGACTTCCCGCATATCGTACGGCTTGTTCGGGTTGTCCGGCACGACGTCGAGCAGTGTTTCCTCCCGCCGGTCGCGCGCATCACGCCCCGAACCGCGTGGCGGGTCCTCGACGTTGTTGCTCGGGACGAACCGGAAGAGCTCACGGATGTGCTGCAGGCAGGCGAGTTCGGAGTCGCAGGCAAAGTGCGCTACGCCGCTGGTCGCCGCATGCGTATCGGCACCCCCGAGCTGCTCCATGGTGACGTCTTCGTGGGTCACCGTCTTCACCACGTTCGGACCGGTCACGAACATGTAGCTCGTGCCCTTCACCATGTAGATGAAGTCGGTGATGGCCGGGGAGTACACCGCCCCGCCGGCACACGGGCCGAGGATGGCGGAGATCTGCGGGATGACCCCTGACGCCATCGTATTGCGCAGGAAGATATCCGCGTAGCCGCCCAGCGAGACCACGCCCTCCTGAATACGCGCGCCGCCAGAATCGTTCAGGCCGATCATCGGCGCGCCATTCCGCACGGCGAGATCCATGACCTTGCAGATCTTCGCCGCGTGCGCCTCAGACAGCGATCCCCCGAACACGGTGAAATCCTGCGAGAAGACATAGACAAGCCGCCCCTCGATCCGACCGTGGCCCGTGACCACGCCGTCGCCGTACACGGGCGCCTCGCCCTCGGCGAGCGATCGCGATGTGACGAATCGATCGATTTCGACGAACGAGCCTTCGTCAAGCAGGACATCGAGGCGCTCACGCGCCGAGAGTTTGCCTTTGGCGTGCTGCTGCGCGATGCGCGCAGCGCCACCGCCTTGCTCAGAGGCATCCCGGGCGACGGCGAGTCGCTCGAGCTTGTCACGCATAGCCGAGGAGGGGGATGTGTGGGTCATGACGCGAGAAGCTAGCGCACGGCACCGGAAAAACGAGGCGCCGGTCCAAATGTGGTCCGGCTCCGGGATCGCCCGTGCGTTTTGCGGGACCGTAGACTGGAGCCGCCCGCACCGGCCCCCGCCCCCACTTCCGCGCCACGGACGCGCGACTCACCTTTCCCTTGGTACATTGACACCCGCCGGCTGTAATTGACCACTTCCAAATTCCTCGACACTCCCCGTCTCATGTCCGAATTCCTCGACCTGCACGACGACAACGTCTCCCGACGCGTGCTGTTCGCTGTCGCTCTCCTGATGATCGCCGTCCCCTGCGTCCAGTCGCTGACCCAGATCTGGCCGTTGCAGCTGAGCAACATTCAGTGGCGCTTCGGCGCGGCCAATGCGCTGTCGAGCATCCTGCTGCTGCCCTTCCTTGGCCTGTCCTTGCTGCTGGTCATGGCCCGCGGCCTCGAGCGCACCGGCCTTGCCCGGACCGTCGGCGCCGCGTCGGCGCTGTTCACCTTGGGCCTGCTCCCCTGCATCGCGGTGTTCGTGCTCGATGCGCAGGAACTGAAGACGATCGTGTCCACCCAGATGTCGGCGCAGTTCACCAACACGACGATTCGTGTAGGACTGACCTCCGTGGTCTTTCTGTTGGCCTATGGTCTCCTGACCGTATTCGGCTTCTCGGCCATGCCGGGCGGCGGCTCGGCGAAGGGGCGCAAGCGCGCCGCATCGGATTCGTCCACTGACGCCCCGGGACTGATCGTCGGGCGCTGATTCTACCGACCCAAAACAGAAGGCCCCAACCGCGTGCGGTTGGGGCCTTCTGTTTTGTGCGACCGATCGGATTAGAGACCGATCTCGTCTTCCGAGCTATGCACCTTGCTCGGCGTGTCCGGCTTGGGCGGCTGGTCGGCCGGCACCGACGTCACGGCGAGCACGATACGACGGTGGATGGGATCCACCTCGAGCACACGCATGACGAGGTTCATGCCGTCCCACGCGAAGTCGGCCGGGTTGGTGACCGTGCCTTCGGGGTTCAGCTGGCTGACCGGCACGAAGCCTTCGATGTCGTTGCCGAGATCGACGACCACGCCCTTGTCCATCAGACGGACGATCTTGCCAGGGAGCTCCGTGCCCACCGGATAGGTCTCACCGATACGAAGCCACGGATCTTCCTCGGCCTGCTTGAGGCCGAGCGAGATGCGCTTGTTCTCGCTGTCGATGTTGAGAATCACCACGTCCACGGCGTCGCCCTTCTTCACGACTTCCGACGGGTGCTGGACGCGCTTGGTCCAGGACATGTCGGAGATGTGGATGAGGCCGTCGATACCCGGCTCGATCTCGACGAACGCGCCGAACGAGGTGAGGTTGCGGACCTTGCCGTTGATGCGCGTGCCGACGGGGTACTTGAGCGGCAGGATGACCCACGGATCCTGCTCGGTCTGCTTCATACCGAGCGAGATCTTCTCCTCCGTCTCGTCCACCTTGAGCACCACCGCCTCGATGGCTTCGCCGATCGACACGATCTTGGAGGGATGACGGACGTTGCGCGTCCAGCTCATCTCCGAGATGTGTACGAGGCCTTCGATGCCCGGCTCGAGCTCGATGAAGGCGCCGTAGTTCGTGATCGACACGACCTTGCCGTTGACACGCGTGCCCACCGGGTACTTGGCGGCGACGTCCTTCCACGGATAGCTCTGGAGCTGCTTGAGACCGAGCGAGATGCGCTCGCGCTCCCAATCGATGTCCAGCACCTTGATCTCGAGCTCCATGCCGATCTGGACCATCTCGCTCGGATGCGAGATGCGGCCCCACGACATGTCGGTGATGTGGAGCAGGCCGTCCACGCCACCCAGATCAATGAACGCACCGAAGTCGGTGATGTTCTTGACCACGCCCTTCCGCACCTGGTCCTTCGCGAGCTCCTTCATGAGCTTCTCGCGCTTGCCCGCGCGTTCGGTCTCGAGGATCACGCGACGCGACACGACGATGTTGCGGCGACGCTTGTTGAGCTTGATGATCTTGAACTCGTACTTCTGCCCAAGGAGCTCGTCGATGTTCGGGACGCGGCGAAGCGCGATCTGCGAACCGGGGAGGAACGCGTCGACGCCCATGAGGTCGACGACCACGCCACCCTTGATCTTCTTGACGAGCGTTCCTTCGACCGGCTGATCGCTCTCGTAGGCCACGCGGATGCGCTCCCACACGCGCATGAAGTCGGCCTTCTTCTTCGAAAGGACAACCGAGCCTTCCTGGTCCTCGAGGTGCTCGAGAAGCACTTCGACTTCATCGCCCGCCTTGAGGTCGGGCATGTCCTTGAACTCTTCGAGCGGAATCGTGCCTTCCGACTTGAAGCCGATGTCCAGGACAACGAGGTTCTCGCGGATCTCGAGGACGTGCGCCTTGACGATCTCCCCTTCTTCGATCGAGGCGAGCGTGCCGTTGTACAGCTCCAGCATGCGCTCGTACTCGTCGGACGAGAATTCGTCCTCCTCGTACAGCTCGGGGCGGCGGTTCGCCAACGGGCGCAGCTGGCTCTTCTGCAGGTCGCGCTTCTCGCGCGCGGTCAGCTTGCCGTAGATGGGCGCGTCGCCATTGAGATCCGCCTCCTGGGCGGCGGCGATTTCAGCGGCGAGCTCAGGGCTCAGTTCGGTGCTCATACTTTGAGGTTTCTCCAGAATCGCGGAACCACACTCGCCGCGCCGAGAAGAGGGGAAAGGGAAAGACCGGAACCCCGAAACATAGGGGGGAGGGGACCAGTCTACAAGGCGCGCAGCCGGTCCCTGGTCGCCCGGGCCAGCGCCACGATCCGCTCCACCTGTTCCTCCTGCGTGACGGTCGTGGTGTCGATGGTGATGGCGTCGCGGGCGGGCGCGCTCTGGGTTGCATCCTGGACATCGCGGGCCACCAGCGCTTCCGCCTCTTCAGCGATCTCGGCGTCGGTGGGGCGGCGCCCAAGGCGCTGGATGAGCCGGCGCCGGGCCCGTTCCCAGGTATCGGCGATGAGGAACACCTTGAGCGGCGCATCGGGGAATACCGCCGTCCCGATGTCCCGGCCATCCACCACCACATCGACCGCAGCGCCGGCCGACCGGACCTGCGCGTTCACCCACGCGCGCACCTCCGGCATCGCCGCGACCCGGGACACGTGACGGGTTACCGTCGTGCCACGCAGCGCCTCATCCTGATCGCGCCCGTCCACCAGGGGGAGCACCGATCGCTCAGTGAGCCGCCAGGTGATACGGGTCCCACGAGCCAGCAGCGAATCCGGTGTCCACGTGTCCGGCGCCTCGCCGGATTCGACCGCCAGGAACGCCATGGCCCGATAAAAGGCACCGGAATCCACGTGGCGCACATCGAGGGTCTTGGCGACCCACTGCGCCGTGGAACTCTTGCCGGACGCGGCCGGGCCATCGATGGCGATCACGAGCGGACGCCGCGGGGCGGCCACGGTGGCCCCCGTCCCGCCCGCGACCGCGGCGAGGTCGCGCCAGAATGTGGGGTACGAAACGGCGACGCACCCAGGGTCATCGATGGAGATACGATTGCCCGGCAGTGCGCCAAGTACCCCGAACGCCATCGCCAGCCGGTGGTCGCCGTGCGTGACGACATGCCCCCGCAACGGCCCGCGAGCACCGGTCACCCGCATGCCGTCAGGGTACTCCTCGGCATCGGCCCCGAGCGCGCGGAGATTCGCCACGACCGCCTTGATGCGGTCACTCTCCTTCACGCGCAGTTCGTGGGCATCCCGGATATACGTGGTGCCCTCCGCCCGGGCCGCCAGACAGGCCAACATGGGGAGTTCATCGATACAGCGCGGAATCTCGCCCCCCGCGATCGTCGTCCCGAGCAATGGGGACGGCCGCACGATCACCGTGCCGATCAGCTCCCCGCCGACTTCGCGTGCCTCGTCGATCGTGAGCAGCGCCCCCATGCGCCGCAATACATCGAAGGCGCCGGTGCGCGTGGGGTTGAGACACACGTTCTCGAGCCGGACCTCCCCGGCGTCGGCCAGCGCGGCGAGCGCCGCGAAGAAGGTGGCCGACGAAGGATCACTGGGGACGACGACGTCGGCGGGATGCACCACCTGCCCCGCCGGGAGCGTCACGGCGCCGTCGCGGACTTCCAGGTGAACGCCCCTGGCGATGAGCATGCGTTCGCTGTGATCGCGCGAGCGCGTGGGTTCCTCCACCGTGACCGAGACGCCCGACGCGAGGCCGGCCACGAGCAGCGCCCCCTTCACCTGCGCGCTCGCGTGCACGTTGATGTAGTGAATGGGCGAAAGCGGCGCACCCTCTACGCGCATGGGCAGACCATCATGCCCCGCGGCCCCTTCGAACGTGATGCGCGCACCCATCTGCGACAGCGGCGTGGCAATGCGCTGCATGGGCCGACGACTCAGGCTCGCATCCCCCTCGAAACGGGCCGCACGTCCCGCGAGCCCCGCGACGAGTCCCGCGAGCAATCGCGTGGTGGTCCCGCTGTTGCCGCAGTCGAAGGCCGACTCCGGCGAGTGCAGCGCGCCGAGGCCCCGCCCTTGCACCACGAAGTCTTCGCTGAGGGCAGGAATGTCTGCGCCCATGGCGCGCAGTGCCGACGCCGTCGCATGCACGTCCGCCGACGGCAGAATGTCGCGAATACGGGTAGGACCGTCAGCCATGGCCGCAAAGATCAGCGCACGGTGACTGATGGACTTGTCACCAGGCGCCCGGATGGTGCCCTGCACCACCAGCGGCGCACCAGTGTGTGTCGCCTCCGCACTCAACGCAGCCATGCCTCCAAGGCGGTGGCCGCGTCGGTCTTGTCGTCGCGGTACTTCACGATCACCGGCGTCTGCAACGAGAGCCCCTGCGCTTCACCGAAGGGCGAAGTGACACGGCGTGCCCCCGGCACCACCACAGCGCCCTCGGGAATGATGAGCGGCTGATCGGCCGACGCGCGATGCACGGTGTCCTTCACGAGATCGTATACCGGCGTCCCGCGGGTCAGAATGACGCCGGCACCAAGGACCGCCTTCGTGCGCACAACGGTCCCCTCGTACACCCCGCAGTTGCCGCCAACGATCACATCGTCCTCGATGATGACCGGCGACGCATTGATCGGCTCGAGCACGCCGCCGATCTGGGCGGCAGCGCTGAGGTGCACCCGCTCGCCGATCTGGGCGCAACTGCCAACCAGCGCGTGCGAGTCCACCATCGTACCACGGCCGACATAGGCGCCGACGTTGATGTACATGGGCGGCATGCACACCACGTTCGGCGCCAGATAGGCGCCGCGCCGAACAGTGGACCCGCCGGGCACGATGCGCACCTGATTCTCGAGCCGGAACTCCCGCGTGGGATACGTGTGCTTGTCGACGAAGCTGAACGGTGCCGAGGAGGGCATCGACTGCATGTGCCCGATGCGGAATCCCAGCAAAATGGCACGCTTCACCCACGGGACCGCGTGCCAGGTGCCCTCCTCGTCGCGGCGCGCCGCGCGAATTTCCCCGCGTTCGAGATGGGCCATCGCGCTGTCGAACAGGGACTGGGCATCGTGCACCAACGGTGCCCCGCTGTCGAGCAAGTGCGGTTCGTTGAGGCGCGCTTCGAGTTCGGCAAGAGTCATGGCCATGGTCGGAAAAGCTTTCGAAGAGGAAGAAGGATTCGGCTCAGACCAGCGTGACACCGGCGTGCTCGAGCGACGCGCGCACGCGCGACCGCCAACTGTCAGCGAGCGGCACGAGCGGCAACCGCAGACGATCCTGGAGGCGTCCCATCATGAAGAGCATCGCCTTCGCCGGAATGGGATTCGCTTCCACGAAACAGGCCTCGATCACGGGCGCCAGCCGCGCATCCACCGCGCGCGCCGTTGCAAAATCGCCGCGCGCGCACGCCTCGCTCAGCTGCACCATGAGCGCCGGGACCACGTTCGACACCACGCTGATGATGCCGTCACCGCCGTGCGCCATGATGGACAGCGTGAACCCATCGTCACCGGAGAACACCCCGAAGCCGTCCGGGCGCTCACGGATGATCGTCGTGATCTGCGACAGGCTACCACTCGCCTCCTTTACGCCCACGAAGCGCGGATCGGCGGCGAGTTCGAGCGTCGTCGCCACCTCCATGTTCACCGACGTGCGCCCCGGCACGTTGTACAGCATGATCGGGAGCTCGCACGCATCGGCGATGGCCCGGAAGTGGGCCAGCAGGCCCCGCTGCGGTGGCTTGTTGTACATGGGCGTCACGTGGAGCAGATGCGTGGCCCCAATGGCCTGCATCTCCCGCGACGTGGCGATCGCCTTCTGCGTATCGTTACTGCCGGCGCCCGCGATGACGGGGATGCGGCCGTTCACTTCCTCGACCGTGATCTCCACCACGCGCCGGTGCTCAGCGGAGGAGAGCGTCACGGCCTCGCCCGTGGATCCGCAAGGCACGAGCATATGCACCCCCGACGCGAGCTGCCACTGCACCAAGGCGCGCAACGCCGACTCGTCGAGGGAGCCATCAGCGCAAAACGGGGTGACGAGTGCGGTACCGCACCCGTGCAGGACTGACGGAGCCATGGGCCTCAGCGGCGACTGCCCGACGTGTCGAGCACGTCGCGCATGGTATAGACGGCGGGTCCGCGTGCGCCGGCCAGCCAGCGCGCCGCCGCGAGCGCGCCGTCAGCGAAGACGCGGCGGTCACGCGCCGTGTGGGTCAGGGTGATCTGTTCGAACGGCGCGTCCATGATGACCTCGTGCGTGCCCGGTACACTGCCCACACGCACACTCGAAATGGGGACCGCGCGCCCGAGCCCCACCTCCAACCGTTCACCGATGGCGATGCCCGTGCCCGACGGCGCGTCCTTCTTCGCTTGGTGATGGGTCTCCACCACGTGCACATCGAATCCGGCCACCTCGCGTGCGCGCCGCGCGGCGTCCTCGGCGATGGCCAGGAAGAGCTGGACCCCGATCGAAAAGTTGGGGGACCAGAGCGCCGGCGTCCCGTACCGCGCCACGGCCGATTCGAGCCGCGCAAACTCCGCCGTCCATCCGGTCGTGCCCACCACCACGGGGCAGCCAAGGGCAAGCAGCGCCTCGACGTTGTCCAATGCCGTCTCCGGCGTGGTGAACTCGATGGCCACGTGGGCGCCATTCAGGTCGGCGGTCGTGAGCCCCCGCGAGGTTGCCACCGCATCGAGGCGGGCGACCACCTCGCACCCGCGTTCGGCCGAGAGCGCATCCAGCGCGCGGCCCATGCGCCCCATGCCCACGAGTGCCACACGCACGGGCGTCACCGCTGGAGGGCGACTCATGCCGGCGTTTCGAAGAACGTGGCGTGCAGGCGCTGCATGGCCGGCACCACATGCTCGTCGTCGATAACGAGCGTGAAGTTGATCCCCGTCGCCGACAACGACGCCATATGCACCGGAATGTCCCCGAGCGCCGCGACGGCCTTGGCCATCGCGTGGCCGCTGTCGGAGATCCCAGCACCCACGATTGCCAGCAGCCCGGCGCGCGGCGAAACCGACACGTCCCCGAAGGCGGCGAGGTCCTGAAGAATCGCCGCCAGATTCGACGCATCGTCGAGCGTGACGGACACCGACACCTCACTGGTGGTGACCACGTCGACGGAGGTGCGATGCGTTTCGAACACTTCGAACACGCGGCGCAGAAAGCCTGGCGCGAGCAGCATGCGCGACGAACGCAACTTCACCATCGTGGTGGCGCGCTTGCCGGCGATGGCGCGCACCGGCAACCTGGGCGCGTCAAACGCGATCATCGTGCCCTTCGCCTTGGGGTTCCGCGAATTGAACACGTAGACGGGAATGCCACGCTGGACCGCCGGGGCAATCGTGGCCGGATGCAGCACCTTCGCACCGAAAGCCGCCAGCTCGGCGGCCTCGTCGAAACTGATCCGCTCGATCAGTTGAGCCGCAGGGATCACCCGCGGGTCGGCGGTGAGCATCCCATCGACATCCGTCCAGATTTCGATCGCCGTCGCATCGATGGCGGCCCCGATAAGCGACGCGGAATAGTCCGAGCCACCACGCCCGAGCGTGGTCGTCACGCGCGCACCCGTGGCGCCGACGAAACCGCCCATCACGGGGATACGCCCCTGCTGTACGTGCGGGACCAGCTTCTCCAGCGCCGCCTGCCGGATACCCTCGACATCGGGCTCGGCCTTGGTGAAGAAATCGTTGGTCCGCATCACGTCACGCGCATCGACGAACACGGCGGGATACCCACGCTGCCGAAACGCTGCCGCGACGATCTGCGACGACAGCAGCTCACCGATGGCCGCGACCGCATCGAGCGAACGCGGCGTGAGGTAACCAAGCGTCTTGAAGGCTTCGGCCAGATGGGCGAGTTCGTCGAACGTGGCGCTGATGTCGAGCGCCAGCTCCTCGGCCTCCGAACTCCCCTGCAGCAACGCCGTCGCCTCGCGGAGGTGGCGATCGCGGAGCTGTTCCACCAACTCCAACGCGGTGAGCAACTCGCCGTTCGCCGCCTTGTTGGCGATATCGAGCAGCACGTTCGTCGCCCCCCCCAGCGCCGACACCACCACCACCGGCTGCAGGTTGCGCTTGCCGTCGATGATCTCGATGACACGACCGATGGCCGTGGCATCTGCCACCGAGGTCCCACCGAACTTGCAGACGATCACGGCGCGAGATACCTCGCCAGCTGGCCCGTCTTCGCCAACAGCTCCGCGTTGAGAATCGAGCCGCCCGCCGCACCTCGGACCACGTTGTGGGACATCGCGACCAGGCGCAGATCGAACAGGTGATCGGCGCGCACACGCCCCACGGTGGTGGCCATGCCGCGGCCGCGATTCACGTCGCGGCGCGGTTGCGGCCGATCGGGCTCGTCACGGATGATCAGCGACGGCTCAGGGGCCGACGGCAACCCGCGCACGGCGTCGGTGCCCGTCCAGTTGCGCAGCGCCTCGAGCGCTTCCTCGGGCGTGGGCTTCCTGGCGAACGCCACCGACATGCACACCGTGTGCCCATGCTCCACGGGAACGCGATTGGCGTGCGCGCTGGTCACGATATCCGCGTACTGCACTGTGGTCCCGTCGAATCGACCGAGCAGCTTCACCAGCTCCGTTTCGATCTTCGGCTCTTCGTCGTTGATAAACGGAATGACGTTGCCAAGAATATCGAGCGAAGGCACCCCCGGATACCCTGCGCCGGACACCGCCTGCATCGTCGTGGCGAACACCTTCGTCACCGTGAACGCCTCGTGCAACGGCGCCAGCGCCGCGGCCATGACCGTGGTCGCGCAGTTGGCATTGGTGACGATACCGCCGGTCCAGCCACGATTGGCGCGCTGCACGTCGAGCAACGCGAGATGATCACCGTTGACCTCCGGGATCACCAGCGGCACGTCGGCGTCCATGCGATAGTTCTTCGCATTCGACAGCACCATGCGTCCGGCGCGCGCGAACGCGGGCTCGACCTCACCGGCCACGCCCGAATCGAGCGCCGAGAACACGATGGGCGCGCTGATTTCCTCCGGCGTGCAGTGCTTCACCACCAGCGAGGCCACGCCCGCCGGCATCGTCCCCTCGAGCCATTTCGCGGCGTCCCGATACGATTTGCCGGCGCTACGCTCGGACGCGGCGACTTCGACGAGATCGAACCAGGGATGCGCATCGAGCAGGCGGATGAACGCCTGCCCAACGGCACCGGTCGCGCCAAGAACGGCGACCGGCCAACGGGTGACGGAGGGTGTCATGCGAGAAGAGTGCGAACGATTCGGACGTACGCGTCGACCGACGCGTCGAGTTCCGCCACATCGATGTATTCGATGGGCGTATGGGCCACGTGAATGGAACCGGGCCCGAACAGCAGCGGCGTTCCCCACCGATCGAGGAGAGGGATATCGCTCGTATAGGCTACGGGCTCCACCTCGAACCCGCTGATGCTCTGAAAGTGCTGCGCCGGAATGTGCGAGCCCCAGACGAGCTCGGCCCGGTCCCCCGCCCACGTGGTGAAGGCGGCGCGCACCGGTTCCACGTCGCCGACGAGGCGGATCATGATTTCCGCTTCAGCGAGCCCGGGCACGATATTGGCTTCCGTCCCGGCCCGCAGCACGCCGATGTTGTACGTGGTTTCCCCGAGGATGGGATCGGTCGGCAGCGGGAGCGCACGCAGCTCAGGCAGGAGATCGAGCATCGTTTCGAGTGCACTCTCGCCGAGATGGGCATAGGCCGAGTGTGCCTCGCGCCCGCGCACTCGCACGATCACGCGCTGTGCGCCTTTACACCCCGACGCCAGCTTGCTCTCGGTCGGCTCACCGTTGACCAGGAACCGGCTGGTGGCAGGCAACCGATTCGCCGCGCGCGCGCCCGGTGAGCCCTTCTCCTCACCCACCACGAACAACAGATCCACCCGCTCCTCGCCAGCATCCGCCAGCCGCTGCGCCGCGATCATCATGGCCGCCGCGATCCCCTTGGCGTCACAGGCACCGCGACCGTAGAGACGGTTGCCCTCGAGCCGCGGGGGCACAAACGGTGGCACCGTGTCGAGATGTGTGGAGAGGGTGACGCCGCCACCCTTGCGCGTGGCCCAGAGGTTCGAGCGCCCCGGCTCGACCTCCTGCAGCGAGACGGTCCAGCCTCGCGCGATACACCAGCGCGAGACGAAATCCACGGCGTCACGTTCACGACCCGTCGTGGATTCGATGGCGAGCAATTCGGAGGCGAGCGTGACGACGTCGGACATCCCGACAAGATACATCTACCCCGGTGCCCGGCGCGCCCCCGCCTCGACCGGCGTGTCCTCCGAAATTCTACGGAAGCGACACCCCGACGGTCGCGCTCAGCGCCGCTCGAGGAACTCTCGAATCACAGCGTTCAAACGCGCGTCGTCCATATCGTCGTCCCACCCCGTCGGCACGAGCGCAATGACGCGGTGCGCGCCGGAGTTGCACTCGATGGCCACCACGTCATCGCTGGCGAGGGCCGCGGCAGCGGCGCGCTGATCGACGGGGACTTCAGGAAGTTCGAGGCAGATCCAGGTGGTGCCCTGCTCGTCCGCTACGGTGCGCACTGCGTCTCCAGAAATTGAGGGGAGAGGGGAATGCGTGGAAAGTACCGGACGAAACACGCTCCGGTCAGTACCCTCAGCGCGGGGCAATACGACACCGCACGGCCTCGTGCCACCGCACTGCCTCTCGGGGCATACCCGGAGCGGGACTCGAACCCGCACGCCCTTGCGAGCACAAGATTTTAAGTCTCGCGCGTCTACCGATTTCGCCATCCGGGTACATACCCACCGCATGCGACCAGCGGCCGCACTCTTCGCACACCCAAAAGTCTTGACGCCAATGCAAAACGGGAGCGCTCAGGCGCTCCCGTTTCGTACCGTCCAACATTCTTCGCCGCGAACGGCGAGAGCGGGAAACGGGACTCGAACCCGCGACCCCAACCTTGGCAAGGTTGTGCTCTACCAACTGAGCTATTCCCGCATGCACCAGCCCTAAAAGCCGGCGACGGACAGGATAGTAGCCGTCCAACGCGCGTGGGACAAGCACCCCCGGCCATCGGAGCGGGTCAATCCCGCAACCCGAGGGCGTGCCGCGCGAACCACAACGTATGCGCCAGCAGCCCGGCGAGCGCCGCGTCGCCTCCGTTCCCCACCGCACGCCCGTCGCCGTCGACGAACTCGCCGGCAATGCCACCATCGAGGGCGGCGCGCCGGAGCCACGTGAGCGTGTCCTGGCTCTCAGGTCCCAGCAAACGGCCCACATGCAGCAGCAGAGCGGCCGGCCCGTCCCCCTCGGGCTTCAGTGCGCGTGCCGTCCGACGAAAAAGGGAGTCATCCCGGTCCATGGCCTCATAGAGGGGCAACCACAGGAGCGATCCTGACGGGTCGTCGTGCAGCGCCGAGCCGCCGGCCATATCGATCGCCGTGGCCAACCTGGCCTTCTCCCCACGCTCCACCGCGAAGTGGCGCCGAAGCGCCGCGCGGACCGCCGCAGGGTCTTCGACCGAGGCCGCCGCCTCCTCGTCGAGTGTGCGGCGAAACACGTCGAGCGCCAACGCCACGGCGGCATTGCCATGCAGGGTGAACGGAAACGGCGCCGGAGCCCCCGAGGCGGTCACCTCGGTCGAGTAGAGCGGCACGCGTTCATCGCGCCGGGCCACGATGTCGTCGTGGCTCAAGTACAGGGTGTCGGCGACGACGGGATCCTCGACGATCCGGTCGTCACCGGTATCACGGATGTACCGGTCGGTGGCAATCGCGAAAGCCGCTGGTCCCTCGACGGAGAACCCGGGCTGGAAGAGGGTGCCATCGAGATAGTGCACGCCCTGCCCCGGCGCATAGCCATGGAGCTCGCAGGCGCGGATCAGCAGCTCACGCGCAAGCCCGCTGTCGGCCAGCTGCACGGCCGGCAGCGTCCACATGAGCGCTTCCCAGTCACGCACCGTTATCCCAGCGCCATGCCACGGGGCCCGGGTCCGCACGAGGTAGTAGTGCGCATCGTCGAGGCCACGCCCCACCGCGTAGAAGTACGCGAACAGCAGATTGCGATTGAGGAGCCGGTCGATGGCGTCGTTCCCCGTGGTCTGTTCGAGCGTGGTGAGCGCCTCGCGCGTGGCGCTCAGCAGGGCTCGCCATCCACGTCGGCGGAGGACGCTCACCGTAGCCTGCGCCCCGTCGCGCTCAGGACCGACCGCAAGGTAGAACGCCGTCTGCACCGCCCCACCCGCCGGCGCCGTGATCTCCCGGCGAATGGCGAACGGGCGCGGCGATCGCGACGCCCCATCCGGGACCTCGACACGCGCAGGCCCGTCGGCGCCAATAGCGACCGCCACCAACCCCGGAATCGCCGCGCCCTCCAGCAGCACGACGTCATCATCCCCGTGGCTGACCACGTGCTCATCGTCGAATGGACGCGCGGTCCGCACGCGCTGCTGCCGATGACCGAGCGTCCCCTCGAGCGCGACCTCCAGCGTCACGTCGGCACTGGAGCGATTCTCCACGGCGATGGTGTACACCGCACCGGCCATGTCCGCATCTCGCCCGTACGGTGCGAAGATCGTGCCCCGCACGAGGAGCGTACCGATCGTGCACGTGAACGTCGGCAACCACCCGACGGCCCGCTCCCATGCAATCCCCTCAGCGGCCAGCGCGTGTTCCGTGCCATTGATCCGAATCACCGGCCGCAGCAGCGGCGCCCCACGCCCGGCGACGAAATCCGCGCCCCCTGCGACCTCGATCGCCGCCCGCGCTCCACGATGCAGCACGCCCAACGCGTGAATGGCACCGTCAGCCGGATTGATGCAGGGAATGCTGAGCCAGTGATTACCGGTGAGCTGCCAGGGAACAGTGGGAATCGAGCGCATGGGTACCGGAACAGCGCGGAGCGATCACGCTGCGGAATGTGGAGGACCCCGGCAACACCTCCCGTTTCGTTGACGGGCCAGTCCTGTCGGGCTAAGGTGCGACGTAGTCTGGTAATCTAGCCGCTTCCCCCGATCTCCCTGTGTCTCCGATGAAAAGCCAGAGCCACGTGTTGCGTACCTTGGTCGTGATGCTGGCCGCCGCCATGACAGCACTGCCTCCCGCCACCGTGCGGGCGCAACGTGTCGCCGGTGTGGGGGAGGATGCCCTACCGATCCCGAAGGGCGGATACCGGATCCTCGTCGGCGGACTCTGGAACGATCACGACGCCGTCTTTACGCCGGGGGGGGCGAATCGCACGCGCGGCCGGCTCTCGGGATTGTCCACCGACAGTCTGGGTATCGGCCTCCTGCCTCAACTGCGTGCGACGCAGGCGGGCATTCGCGCACTTTCCGGCAACAATGGGTTTGCCCTGTCACTCGGTCCACTCGAAGCACGCGGCGAAGTCCGCCAGAGCATCGTCCCGTTGGCGCTCGATTATGGCGTGACCCGTCGCCTCTCGCTCCGCGTCGTCGTGCCGTATGCTGAATCGCGCGATATCAGCCAGCTGATTCTCAACCGCGCGGGCACCGGAGCAAACGTGGGGCGCAATCCCGCTTTCGGCACAACCGGTACCGCCGTGCGCGCGACGAATGGCGCCGTCGTGGGCCAAATTGAAAGTGCGCGCGCCGCGCTCGCTGCCGAAATCACTCGTTGCGCCAATGCTGCGGCCACAGGTTGCACTGCCATCCGCGCGAATCCCGCTGGCGCTCAGGCGTTGATAGCTCGCGCCCAACAGACGCGCGCGAATCTCGTGACCGTGTACGGCGACGCCTCGCGCGGCGGCTCGCCGGTAGTCCCGTTGAATGGCTCCACCGTGCACACCGCCGTCGTGGCCACCATTGCCGCGCTACGCACGGACTTCGGCGCGTACGGTATCACCAACATCACCGCCAACGCGCAGCCGGCCCCTGCTACCGTCGTACTCGGTCCTGGCG
>NZ_JBIJAW010000249.1:0-4985 GCF_044345575.1 Gemmatimonas sp. | reverse complement strand
GTGACGGCCGACCCGCTGATTCGCGCGGGCGAGGTGCGTCCGTATGCCTCGGTGGCGGTGTTCACCGACGTGACGGAAATCCGTGCCTCCGAGGAACGCCTGCGGCAGGCGCAAAAACTGGAGGCCGTGGCGCAGCTGGCCGGTGGCATCGGCCACGACTACAACAATCTGCTCACGGTCATTCGCGGGGCCACGGGCTTCCTGCGCGAAGGCGTCGGTCCCACGTCGCCGCACCTCGAGGACATTTCGGCGATCGAGCGTGCGACCGAGCGGGCCGAGGAGCTTACGCGTCGGCTGCTCGCCGTTGGACGACGCCAGATGCTTCGCGCCGAACCGGTGGAGCTCAATGCCCTGCTGACCGATCATCTGCCGATCATTCGTGACGACGTGCCGATGTCGGTGATGATCAGGCTCGAGCTCTCATCGGTGCCCGTCACCGCGGCGCTCGACCGCTCACGACTGCTCGACGCAATCCGCGCGATGGTCGACAACGCGCGAATGGCGATGCCGGATGGCGGCATGCTGGTGCTGCGGACATTCGAAGCGCAGCGCGCCCATCCCCATGAGGCGGCGCGCGACGACCGGCCCCGGTACTTTGCCGTCCTCGAGATGCGTGACACCGGGATGGGCATGAGCGAGGAGATTCGCGCGCGCCTGTTCGAGCCGTTCTTTTCCACGCAGCCATTCGGAACGAGTCGCGGCATGGGGCTCGCCTCGGTGCACGGGATGGTGCACCAGAGCCGCGGCTTCATCGAGTGCGAGTCGGAACCCGGTGAGGGAACGGTGCTGCGCTTGTTCTTTCCTCTGGTGGGCGCACCCAAGACGCCACCGGCGTCGATGCCGACCATCCCCCAGGACAAGCGCGCCGGCGGCATGTTACTCGTCGACGATGACCCGATGCTGCGTGATCTTGGCCGACGGATGCTGGACCGCCTCGGTCACACGGTGCATGTGGTGTCGTCAGGGCCGGAGGCCCTCGACTTCATGGCGGCGCGCCATGATGAGGTGTCGGTCGTCATCACTGACCTCACGATGCCGGAGATGTCCGGGTTGGAGCTCATCGAGCAGCTTGCTCTGGACTACCCGGACATTCCGGTCGTGGCCGTCAGCGGCTTTGCCGTGAACCTCGATGCGCGCGCCGATCTGGAGGCGCGGCAGATTCCCTTCGTCTCCAAGCCCTTCACCATGCAGGATCTGCAACGGGCGCTGGAGAAAGCGCTGGCGTAATCGTACGGGGGCTACAACAGGCGCTGTTGCAGCTCGTCACGTCGCGGGACCTGATGACAGGCACGGCACCGCGCCTCGTACGAATCTGCCGCGCCCACCATGATCGTGGGGGAGTCGTACGGTGCCGGTTTGCCCTCGAGCAGCCGTTGGGTCCGACTGGCCGGTGAGCCGCACAGCACGCAGATGGCGTGGAGTTTGTCCACCACCTCGGCCATGGCCATGAGCTGCGGCATGGGGCCGAAGGGCTCGCCGCGGAAGTCGGTATCGATACCCGCCATGATCACCCGACGACCGCGATCGGCGAGCCCCGAAACGACACTGACGATCCCGGCGTCGAGAAACTGCACCTCGTCGATCGCGATGACCTGCGCCATCGGATCGAGTCGGAGCAGGATCTGCGACGACGAGTCTACCGGCGTGGCGTCGAACGTACGCCGGTCGTGGCTGGAGACTGCCCACAGCCCGGCGTATCGGTCGTCGAGATGCGACTTGAATACCTGCACCCGCTTGCGGGCGATCGTGGCCCGCCGGACCCGACGCAGCAGCTCTTCCGTCTTGCCGCTGAACATCGAGCCGGCGATGACCTCCATCCATCCACCGGATGCCTGAAAGCCGCCACTCATCGATTACGCCTCGCCGTCCTGGCCGAAGGACGGACGGGCCGGACGCTCGCGCTTGGCGTGCTTCATGCGCTCGGCGCGCTCCGACCACTCGCCGCGGCTTTCGGTGCGCTCACCCACGGGACGATCGCCCCAGCTACGGCGCTCGTCGGCGGCCCGCGGCGGACGTCCGCCACCGAACCCACCGCCGAAGCCGCCACGCGGACCACGGTCGGCACCACGATCGCCGCCGGCATCGCGCCGCGGGCCACGATCGCCACGATCGAAGCTGCGCGCCGGACGCTCACCGCGTTCGCCACGATCGCCGCCTTCGCGGCGCGGACCGCGATCGCCACCGAAATCACGGCGCGGGCCACGATCGCCGAAGTCACGACGCGGGCCACGGTCGCCACCACGGTCACCGCCGAAGTCACGACGCGGACCACGATCACCGCCACGGTCCCCACCGAATTCCCGGCGCGGACCACGATCGCCGAACGACGGGCGCTCATTGCCGCGCTCGTCGATACGCGCGCTGAGACGACGGCCACGCAGCGTCGCGTTGCCGAGCGCCGCCACGACCTTCGCGGCATCAGCGGCGTCGAGTTCCACGGTGGCGTGCGACTCGTACAGGTCGACCTGGCCGATCTTCTCGCCCGGCACGCCCGCTTCGTTCGCGATGGCACCGACGATGTCACCCACACGCACGTTGTCACGCTTGCCTGCTGCGAGGAACACGCGCTGACGGCCAGCCGGCGCCGCCGGCGCATCGCCGCCGCGCGTCTGCTCACGCGGCGTTTCGCGCACGGTGCTCTTGGCGCCCGACGTGGCGGCCTTGGCGCGCAGGTTGAGCGCGTCGCGACGCGCGCCTTCATACAAGCGCAACGCGGCACACGCGAGTTCGAGCGCATCGTGCGTCTCGAGCAGCGGAGCGAGGAGCGCGAGTTCGCTGGCCGAGGCGTTGCCGTTGGCCAACGTGGAGCGCAGCGCCGTGCGCAGCTGCTGCACGCGATCTTCCGCTGCAGCCTTCTTCGGCGCGGGGGTCCACGCTTCGGCGAGGTTGAGCGTCATCCGGCGGAACGCCGGGAGTTCGTCGGGAAGGAGCAGCGCCACGGCATCCACGGGACGCATGGCGAGCGCTTCCACGACTGCGTCGTGTGTGAGCGGCGCCTCCCAGAGCACGGCGAGGGCCACGTGCTGCGCCGTCGGCTGGCGCGTGACCTGCACCGACAGGCCGTCGACGGCGATACCGAGTCGTGCGAGCGCGGCGGTCGCGTCGGTCATGCCGGCGTCGGACGCGGCGATCACCACGAGCGACGGTGGATCGGTTTCGTCGAGCACGAGGCGCAGCGCGTCGACGCGGCCGGCCGGCGACGTGAGCACGAAGCGCGGCGTGACGGCCAACGGCGTATCCCCGATGACGGGCGGCGTAATGCGACGGGCGCGGCGGAGCTGCGCCTCGAGGAACGCCTCGCTCGCCTCGTTCTCCTGTTCGAGGGTGGCCACACGGCTCACGTTGTCGGGCGCGTCGCCGAGGAGTGCCTGCAGTGTGTCGGCACCATTGGCGGCAAGGATCTCGTCGAGCCCGACGATGACCACGGTCTGCAGCTGTTCCACCGACAGGGCGGCGTCACGGCGGAGGGTCAGCAGGTCGGCCGGCGTACCGGAGACCACGGCAACAGGTGCGAGGCCCAGCACACGGCGCGCGCGCACGGCGCCGGTGACCGGCACCACGCGCACGGACGCGTCGGCGAGCAGACGGCGGGCCTGATCAGCCGCCGTCATGGCCTGTTCGATGGTGGGGGTGATGACGAGGCACACGGGGCCCCCGGGCTGGCCGCCCTCGCGGCTCCGTTCCACACCGGGGCGCATCGCCGCGGTCATCGTGCGCAAATCAGCGGGGCCCTCGAGCACCACGTGCTGGCTCCGCGTCGCCCCAGGCGACGTCTCTTCCCGATCCTGCTCGCTCACACCCACCCCTTCAGTTGTTAGTCAGCCCGGCAGCCCAACTGCCGGTTCTTGTGCGCCCGAATGGCGACTGGCCCTGCGCTGGTCCCTGATGGCGCGCGCTCCCAGAGCACGCTTAATTGCCTCGAACCGTGGTCCAACCATGGAAAGCTAGTCGGTTCCGGCCCCAAATCCACTCCGCATCCGATCGACATGCCGCTGTCATTCGTCCCCTCCCCGAACATCGCCCGGTTGAAGGAGTCGGCGACCCTCGCCGTGGCCGCCAAGGCGCGCGCCCTCAAGGCGCAGGGCATCCCCGTGATCGACCTCGGGGCAGGGGAGCCGGATTTCGACACCCCGGTGTTCATACGGCAGGCGGCGGCGCGGGCCATCGAGAGCGGTGCCACCCGCTACACCAACACCGAAGGCATCCTGCCGTTGCGTGAGGCCATCGCAGCCGACGCCAATCGCGTGCAGGTGCAGGGCGCGCCCGTGACGCCGGCGGAGGTGGTGGTGTCCAACGGGTCCAAGCAGTCGCTCTACAACGCCTGCGTCTGCTGCTTCGGCCCCGGCGACGAGGTGCTCATCCCCATCCCCTCGTGGACGAGCTACTTCGAGATGGTCGAACTGGCGCGCGCCGTGTCGGTGCCGGTGATGGGCGACCCCGCCAATTCCCTCAAGGTCACCGCCGACATGCTCGCCGCGGCGGCCACGCCGCGCACGAAGGGGCTCATGCTCAACTCCCCGAGCAATCCCACGGGCGCGGTGTATTCGCGCGAAGAGCTGTCGGCGATTCTCGCGCTCGCGGCCGATCGCGGATGGTGGGTGATCGCCGACGAGATCTACATGCGCATCGCGTACGAGCAGCGGGCGGCGTCGGCGCTCGAAATCGCCACGTCGCGCGACAACCTCATCGTGGTCAACGGTGTCGCCAAGGCCTACGCGATGACGGGCTGGCGCATCGGCTGGACGATCGCGCCGCCGGCGGTGTCGAAGGCGATGACGAATTTTCAGGGGCACACCACGTCGAACGCATCCGCCGTATCACAGTACGCCGCGCTCGCCGCCATCGCGCAGCGGGACGAGGCCGATGTGGCGGTGAACGAGATGGTGAAGGCGTTCCGGCAGCGGCGTGACGCCGTTGTCGGCGCCCTGGCCGCGTTCCCCAGCGTGCAATACGTGCACCCGGCCGGCGCCTTCTACATCTACGTG
>NZ_JBIJAW010000248.1:0-4993 GCF_044345575.1 Gemmatimonas sp. | reverse complement strand
GGAACCGGTTCCTCAAGAACCTGAAGGATCGCGACGTCACGCTCGACCCCACGATGACGACGTACCTCACGGGCCGCGATGTGAACCATCGCATGTACGCCCCGTGGCACGAGAAGTACACGATCCCCACGCAACGCGACTTCTATATCAGTAATCGCGAAAACCACGGCGCCTACTTCTACGACTGGACGACGGCCGACGAAGTCGCGTGGAAGAACTTCTATCGCGTGTGGATGATGTTCCTGAACGACTACAAGAACATGGGTGGTCGCGTGACGGCGAGCTCTGACGCCGGCTTCATCTGGAACACGCCGGGGTTCAGCACGATCGAGGAGCTGGAACTGCTGCAGGAGGCGGGCTTCTATCCGGGCGAGGCCATTCGCGCGGGCACCTACCACGCGTCGGTCGCGCTCAACAAGGCGACCAACACCCCGATCGACAAGGGCGTCGTGGAACCCGGTATGCTGGCCGACCTGGTGATCGTCGACGCCAACCCCTTCACGAATCTCAAGGTGCTGTACGGCACCGGCTGGCAGCGCCTCAACGACGAGACCGGCAAGGTGGAGACGTATGGCGGCGTGAAGTGGACCATCAAGGACGGCATCGTGTACGACGCCAAGAAGATGCTGGCCGACATCGAGGAGATGGGGAACGCACAGCGCCGTGCCCGCGGTGGCAAGTAACTGACCGTCCACGGGGAGCAGGACACCGTTTGTTCCTGCTCCCCTTTCCCGTCCCGGTGCCCATCGCATGTCGACACTACCGCCCTGCCCGTCTTGTGCGTCGCCTTACGCATACGAAAGTGGCACCCTGCTCATCTGCCCCGAGTGCGCTCACGAATGGGTAGCGGGCGAGGCATCGTCCGCGAGCGCCGATGTCCCGCCCGCCATCCGTGATGCCAATGGCAATCCGCTGGCCGACGGCGACACCGTCACCGTGATCAAGGATCTCAAGATCAAGGGGACTTCGCAGGTGGTGAAGGTCGGGACGAAGGTGAAGAACATCCGCCTGGTCGACGGCGATCACGACATCGATTGCCGCATCGATGGCATTGGCGCCATGAAGCTCAAGAGCGAGTTCGTTCGCAAGGGATAGGTTCATGGAAGGAACGACGCATGTGATCGATGTGACCACCGCTGATTTCACGAAGGCGGTAGTCGATGCCTCGCTGGACACGCCGGTGCTCGTGGATTTCTGGGCCACCTGGTGCGGTCCGTGCCGGGCGCTGGGCCCCGTCCTCGAGAAACTCGCGAACGCGTATGCCGGCGGCTTCGTGCTGGCGAAGGTGGATACCGATCGCGAGCAGGCGCTGGCCATGCAGTTCCAGATCCGCAGCATCCCCACGGTCATGCTCTTCAAGGGCGGGAAGGCCGTGGCGAGCTTTCCGGGGGCGCTGCCGGAGGGGCAGATCCGCTCGTTTCTCGCCCAGCACGGCGTGATCCGCGGCGGGAAGACCGAGACCTGGTCGGACGACGCGGCGACGCGGGTTACCGAACTGCGTGCGGCACTGGCGCAAGACGCGACGCGTACGGACCTGCAACTCGGTCTCGCCGTGGCGCTGGCGGAAGCCGGCGCCGATGCCGAAGCGCGTCACGCGCTCGAAGCGCTTCCCGCTGCCGTGTATGGTGACCCGTCGGCCGTGCGCGCGCGCGCCCGTCTCGAATTACGTGCGCTTGCCGCAAGCCGTCCGGAGGGCGATCTGGTCCGCGATGGACTCGAACGCGTGGCTGCGGGTGAGGTGTCCGCCGGTGTCGACGTGTTGCTCGAAGCGCTGCGGGAAGACCATAGTGACGCGAGTCCGGCGCGCACAGCGCTGGTGGCGGTGCTGCAGGGCAGCGCCGACGAGGAGTTCGTGCGCGACACTCGGCGACGCATGGCGCGGGTGCTGTTCTAGGGCGTGAATCGCGAGTTCATGGCCCGGATACGAGCAGGCTGCAGCAGGTCACCGCGCCCTCGGCTTTCGCGAGTTCGTCGGCCGGCACGGTGACAAGCGCATATCCCGCGGCCCGAAGCGTCGCATTTGTTCGCGTGAACGCCGCCGCAGCCAACAGGGAGGTTCCCACGCGCACCACGTTGGCGGCATCCGGTTCCGTCGCATCGACGAGGACGGCGCGATGCGGCGCGAACGCGGCCGGCGACACCCAGGCCGGATTGCACAGCACCGTCTGATCATCGAGCGCCGTGACGGCGCTCTTGAGATGCAGGCAGCCCGTCACTTCCACGGGTATCACCGTGTACCCGTGGGGCTGGACGAGTCGCGCCAGCTGGGCAATACCCGCGTCGTTGGTGCGCAACGTTCGCCCCACGTAGAGAGTACGGCCCACCTGCATCACATCGCCGCCGTCGAGTGCCCCCGGCGCCTCGATGCGGGCCAGCGCACGATACTCGGTCAGTATTGCGGCCACGGGCTCCACCTCGGCGCGACGACTTGGTGCGCCCGGCCGGGTGATCACGGCCAGTTCGTCGAGCACGATGGCGGTGTCCTCGATGAACACCGCATCGGGATTGTCGGGCGCGGCCGGTACCCGTCGCACCTCACAGCCGAGTGTGCGCAAGGCCGCTTCGTACTCGGCGTGCTGCGCCTCGGCCCGCGCCGTATCGATGGGGAGGCGGTCGAGGTGCGTGAGCTCACAGGCGACGATCGAGGGACTCACAGCGCGGGTGAGCGCCAGCAACGGAGACGGTGTGGACATGAACGACTACGGTGGAGAAGCGTGATCAGGCAACGCGGGAGCGTTTCAAGGGGTATGTTCTCGGCATGACGCTGCCTGCCGAACGCCCTTCGCACAAGCTAGGCCCGTGGACCGCAACCGCGCTGGTGGTGGGCAACATCATCGGGGTCGGCGCTTTCATGGTGCCCGTCTCGCTTGCGCCCTACGGGTGGGGCAGTCTGCTCGGATGGGCGGTGACGCTGACCGGGGCCCTGTGCCTGGCGTGGGTGTTCGCCGTGCTGTCGCGCCACCTGCCCCACTCGGGCGGGGCCATGGGCATCGTGCGCGAGGCGTTCGGAAGCAACGTGGCGTTCCTCAACGCATGGGGCTACTGGGTCTCCGTGTGGGTGGCGAACGCCGTCATCGTCATCGGCGCCGTGAGCTATCTCGGCAAGCTCGTTCCGGCGCTCGACCGCTCGCGCCCGCTGTCAGCGATCACCGGCGTGGTGTTGCTGTGGTGCTTCGCAGCGGTCAACTGGCGCGGCGTGCAGACGGCGGGTCGCGTGCAGCTGGTCACGACCATCCTCAAGATGTGGCCGTTCATCGCGGCCTTCATCGTGGCGGTGATGCTGCTCGTGAACGGTGGACTCGGCGTCGTGCAGCCCTTCGACGCGTCGCAGCTCACGCTTGGCGCCGCGGCGACCACGACCACGCTCACGCTCTATGCGATGCTGGGGATCGAGTGCGCGGCCGTACCGAGCGACGCCGTCGAGGATCCCGCGCGGGTGGTGCCTCGCGCCACGATGATCGGCACGATCTTCAGCGGCCTGATCATCATGCTGCTGTGCGTGTCGCTGGTAGCGTTCATGCCGGCGGACACGGTGGCGAAATCGAACGCGCCGCTCGTGGAGTTCGTCTCGTTGGGACTGGGCGATACGGCCGCTCTGCTGGTGTCGGTGGCGGTGGTGATCGCCGCGCTTGGCTGCCTGAACGGATGGGTGCTCCTCGCCGGTGAGACGCCGACGCTGATGGCGGAGGCGGGGGAACTGCCGGCGTGGTGGGGAGTGCGCAACGCACGCGGGGCAGCGCGCAATTCGGCGCTGGTGAGTACTGTGCTCACGAGCGCGCTGGTGCTGCTCAACGGCAGTTCGGCCTTCACCGGGGCGTTCACCTTCATCGTGCAGCTGGCGACGGCCACGGTACTGCTCATCTACATACTGTCGCCGTTGGCCGCGTTGAAGTTCATGGCGCGCGGCCGCCTGCCCCGTTCAGCGCTGCTGTCGGTGGCCTCGATCGGAGCGCTGGTGTTCGCGGCGGTCGCGGTGATCGGGTCCGGGGTACCGGCGGTTCTCTGGGGGACCGTGTTGATCGGCGCCGGCTGGCCGCTGTACCGCGTGATGCAGCGGCGAAGGCTGACGGTACCCTAATGGCGCCCGAAGCACGAAGCCCCGCCGCAGTCGGTCGACCGCAGCGGGGCTATCGTGGTGCAGCGGATGGGGGGGGATTCGAACCCCCGAGACCCTTTCGAGCCAACACGCTTTCCAGGCGTGCGCCTTAAACCACTCGGCCACCCATCCGGGGAAGCAGGAACGCGCCACCGCGGCAGGCCGTGGCGGCGCGTTCGAGCTGGAAACTGCGACTGCGACAACAAGCGGACAGGGTGAGATTCGAACTCACGATACCGTTGCCGGTATGCCGGTTTTCGAGACCGGTGCCTTCAACCACTCGGCCACCTGTCCTCGGAACCCCCGCTGGCCGTAAGGCCAACAGACTCCGGGAGCCGCGATAGTTAACCGCCGGATGGGCCCGGATCAAGTCCTCGGAGGGGAAGATGGGGGGCGTCTTTCCGCATTGCCGAATGCGACACGCGCCCGCACGTTATCCGCGCCATGACCATTCCCCTCCCCCGCCACTCGGCGCGCGGCTGGCTCGCCGCCGCCCTGCTCCTGGGCTGCGCCGGGCTCCCCGCCTGCGCCCCATCAGCCCCCAAGGCCGATCCCCCCCGATTCGCTGAGCTGGTCGACCAGTACCTCAACGACTTCGCCCGACGGCATCCATCGATTGCCGGCGGCAATGGCCTCCACGCGCACGACGACCTGCTCGATGACTTCAACGCCGCGGGGATCGCGAAGGAGATCGCGGAGCTCAAGGCCACGCAGACGGCCCTGACGTCACTCGACAGCACCTCCCTGTCGAACGAAGAACGGGTGGACCGCCGCATTCTGCTGGGTGTGATCGACGGGTGGCTGCTGGAACAGGAGACCCTCGCCAACTGGCGTCGCAATCCGATGCTGTACGCGTCGGCCTTGTCCGATGGCGTGCACAACCTGATGACGATGGAA
>NZ_JBIJAW010000051.1:0-16024 GCF_044345575.1 Gemmatimonas sp. | reverse complement strand
GTGACGTGTCGTCGCTGCGTGAGCGCACGTACCGCTCGACGGCGTCGATCCATTCGTCACGCGCGTGGAGCAGCGCCTCGCTGAATTCGCGGACGGCGCCGTGGCCGCCGCGCGCGTCGAGTTGCAGATGCGCGGCCCGACGTACTTCGATCGTGGCGTTGCCCACCGCGACCGCGAGGCCGACCGCGCGCATCGCCGCGAGATCCGGCAGATCGTCACCAACGAATGCGACGTCGTCGAGCGCGATGTCCCAATCGGCGCACAACCGGCGGAGCGCCGGCAACTTGCGGGCCTGACGATCCTGAATGCAGGCATCCACGCGCAGTTCGCGCGCGCGCATGGCGACACTTTCCGAGACCCGGCCTGTGATCAGGGCCACCTTGATGCCGCACTCGCGCAGCATGGCCATGCCGAGTCCGTCCTGCACATCGTACCGCTTCAGTTCGAACGGAACGGCGGCTCCGTCGTGCGTCGCGCTGCCGAGGTACAGGCCGCCATCCGTGAGCACACCGTCCACGTCGAAAGCGACGAGACGCACGCGCTTGGCGAGCGCGGGCTCGATGCGCGGCGCGTGCACGACCAAGGGCGGCAGTTCGTGACTCACGACCATCAACGCGTGGTCCGATCCCAGATGTCGACCGCGCGTTGGACGAGCGCCGGCAGTTCCGCGAGCGGGATCATGTTGGGGCCGTCGCTGGGGGCGGCCTCCGGATGGGGATGGGTCTCGAGGAACAGCCCCTGAGCGCCAGCGGCGACCGCGGCGTACGTGAGGGGCGGGATGAACTCGCGTGCCCCTCCGCTGGCTCCTCCCTGCCCCTTCCCCGGCTGCTGCACGCTGTGCGTGGCATCGAAGATCACGGGCACGCTGCAGGCGGCACGCATGCGCGCGAAGGCGCGCATGTCTACCACGAGGTCGCCGTAGCCGAAGAAGGTGCCGCGTTCGGTCACGGCGAGGGCGCCGAGCTCACGGCCGGCAAGAGCGGCCCCCGCTTCGACCTTGCGTACCGCCCCCGTCATTCCCTCCGGGTGCATCCACTGGCCCTTTTTGACGTTCACCGCTTTGCCCGTCGCTCCGGCCGCGAGCAGCAGGTCCGTCTGGCGGCAGAGAAACGCGGGGATCTGCAGCACATCGACCACCTGTGCTGCAACGGCACACTGTGAGGCCTCGTGCACGTCGGTGAGGATAGGCAGGCCGGTGGCCGCGCGCACCCTGTCGAGCGCCGCAAGGCCAGCCTCGAGTCCAGGCCCGCGCACGCCATCGACGTTGGAGCGATTGGCCTTGTCGAAGCTGGCCTTGAAAATCACGCCGCCCGGCACGTGCTCGGCCAACCGTGCCAACGCCTCGGCGACGCGCAGGTTGAGCGCGTCATCCTCGAGTTGGCACGGACCGGCAATGAGGAACAGCTTGTCCGACGGAAAGAGCGAGGAGCTCACGGCCATCACTGATTGACGTGAGCGAGCGGCGCTGCGCCGGCCGCCTTCGCTTCGGCCGCCTGGCGCGCGTGCGCGGCCGCCACGAAACCGGCGAACAGCGGATGCGGACGGAGGGGGCGCGACTGCAGTTCGGGATGGAACTGGCAGCCCACGAACCAGGGATGCGCGGGGAGTTCGATCATTTCCACCAGCGAATCATCGGGTGACAGGCCACTGAGGCGCATCCCCTGCTCGATGAACCGCTCACGATAGCGGTTCGACACTTCATAACGGTGCCGATGCCGCTCGCTCACTTCGGGCTGGCCGTAGATCTCTGCCGCCTTGGAGCCACGCTGGAGCCGGCACGGGTAGGCGCCAAGACGCATGGTGCCTCCCTTGTCGGTTACCTCACGCTGCGAGTCCATCAGCGAGATCACGGGATTGCTGCACTCGGGGGCAAACTCGCTCGAGTGGCTGTCATCGAGTCCGAGTACGTGACGCGAGAACTCGATGATGGCCACCTGCATACCGAGGCAAATGCCGAAGAACGGCAACTGCAGTTCGCGCGCTGCTCGGATGGCTTCCACCATGCCCTCCACTCCGCGCACGCCGAAGCCGCCGGGGACGAGGAGGCCGTGATACCGTGACAGAATCTCCCGGGCGGCATCGGGGCCGGTAAAGAGGTCGCTCGAGGTCCAGGCGAGTTCGACCCCCACGTCGTTCGCGATGCCGCCGTGGATGAGCGCTTCCTGTACGCTCTTGTAGCTGTCGACGTAATCGGTGTACTTGCCGACGACGCAGATGCGCACCTTCTCGCGCGGATGCGTGATGCGCTGCACCATGGTTCGCCACGCCGAGAGATCAGGTGTGGGGGCGCTGAGGCGCAGGCGCTCCATGACGCGATCGGCAAAGCCCTGCTGCTCGAACACCAGCGGGATCTGATAGATCGTGGGTACGTCGGGGCTTTCGATAACGGCCCCGAAGTCGACATTGCAGAACAGCGCGATCTTGCGCTTCACATCATCCTGGAGCGGCTTCTCGCTGCGGCAGATGAGGAAGTCAGGCTGGATACCGATCTCCATGAGTTCGCGCACGGAGTGCTGGGTCGGCTTGGTTTTCACTTCGCCGGCCGCGGCGATGTACGGCACCAGCGTGAGGTGCACGAAAATCGCGTTCTCCTTCCCGACCTCGCGACGGAACTGGCGAATGGCCTCGAGAAACGGCAACGATTCGATGTCGCCCACCGTACCGCCGATCTCCACGAGCACGACATCGTTGCCGGGCGCGATGCGCTTCACCGCATTCTTGATCTCATCGGTGATGTGCGGAATGACCTGCACCGTCGCGCCGAGATAATCACCGCGGCGCTCCTTGGTGATCACGTTGGAGTAGATCCGGCCCGTCGTGATGTTGTTGGCCTGCGAGAGGGGGCGATCGAGAAACCGCTCGTAGTGACCGAGATCGAGGTCGGTTTCGGCGCCGTCATCGGTGACGAACACTTCGCCGTGCTGGAACGGCGACATGGTGCCCGGATCCACATTGAGATACGGATCGAGCTTCATCATGGTGACGCGGAACCCGCGTTCGACGAGCAGACGTCCAAGCGACGCCGCCGCAATGCCCTTGCCGAGCGACGACACGACGCCACCCGTAACGAAGATGTACTTCGGCGCGGTCGACTGACCCGTCGGCGCAATGGGATTGGACATGGGCGGGAGCTCGTGGGAATCCGGGTGAGGAATCATGAAAACCGCGTCTTACGACGCATGTGTAGAATCGGGGAAAGATGGGGACTGCGGTGTCGCGCTGACCTGTCCCCATCGCTCGTTGGCGCGGTGCAGGTCGTCTTCGGTGTCGATGCCGCCTTCGGCCGCCGGCACGTGCGCCACACCGATCGGCACGCCGTGGGCGAGCGGCCGCAGCTGCTCGAGACGTTCGATCAGTTCGAGCGTATGCGGTGACCACGATACCCATTGCTGTAGGGCCTGCCGGGTATAGGCGTAGACCCCCACGTGCTGTCGGACGTACGGCCCGAGGAGCGCCGCATCCGCCGGATCACGGAGGAACGGAATGGGTGCTCGTGAAAAATAGAGCGCGCGCCCGTCATCGGTGCAGACGACTTTCACGATGTCGGGGCGCCCCTGCGCGTCGAGGGGAACCGGCACGGCGGCGGTGCCGATGGGCGCCATGCCGCTCGCCACGATCTCCACCGCGCCCGCGAGCGCCTCTCGCGACACAAAGGGCTCGTCGCCCTGCACATTGAGCACGATCCCGTACGAGGCGAACTCGGGGTGCGACGCCACTTCGGCTACGCGGTCGGTCCCACTGGGATGATCGGCCCGCGTGTTCACGACCGGGATGCCCCGCGCCACGCACGCCGCCTCGATATCTTGATGATCGGTGGCGACGACCACGTGGTCGGCAACCTGCAGCGCGGCGACGCGCTGGTACACCCGGACGACGAGTGGTTCGCCTCCCAGGAGGCGAAGCGGTTTGCGGGGGAGCCGGGTCGCGCCAAGGCGCGCCGGGATCACCGCCAGGACAGGCATTGTCCAGTCAGTCGGGGCGTGGTTGCAGCAAAATTCACGCCAGTTAAGATACCCGCGTCGGCACGCCAAGGCAAACGCGCCGCGGCTTCGAATTCTCCGTCATTTCCCGCGTCCTCGACTCTTCGGCATGCCCGTAACCTGGTGGATCGGCTTCAACGCCCTGGTGCTCTTCCTGCTGGCCCTCGATCTCGGGGTGTTCAACCGGAAAGCCCATGCGGTTTCGGTCAAGGAGGCGCTTGGCTGGAGCGTCGTCTGGATCTCGCTGGCGATCGGCTTCGGGTTGTGGATCGGCCAGGCCATGGGCCGGCAGGCGATGCTCGAATTCTATGCCGGCTATCTGGTGGAACAGGCGTTGTCGGTGGACAACCTGTTCGTTTTCATTTTGATCTTCGGTTACTTCCGCATTCCTCAGGAACTGCAGCATCGCGTGCTCTTTTGGGGCATTCTTGGCGCCCTGGTCATGCGTGGCGGCATGATCGGCGCCGGGGCCGTACTGCTGGCCCGGTTCCATTGGATCATCTACGTCTTTGGCGCCTTCCTGGTCTATACCGGGTTCAAGATGGCGTTTGGCGGTGAGAGCGAGATCGAACCGGAACAGAACCCGGTCATTCGTCTTGTACGCCGTTTCCTGCCGCTCACCACGAAGTTTCACGGTGAGAAGTTCTTCGTACGTGAGGCCTTGGAGCCGGGGGGGCCGCTGCGCCGCATGGCCACCCCCTTGTTCGTGGTGCTTGCCCTCGTGGAAACGACCGACGTGGTGTTCGCCGTCGACTCCATACCGGCCATCTTCGGGGTCACCCGCAACCCGTTCCTGGTGTACACCTCGAACGTGTTTGCCATTCTCGGTCTTCGCTCGCTCTATTTCGTGCTCGCCAACATCATCGGCAAGTTCCACCTGCTCAAGTACGGTCTTTCGATCGTGCTGGCGTTCGTGGGCGCGAAAATGCTGATCAGCGAAATCCGCCCCATCGGGATCGGTGCCTCGCTCGGCATCGTGGCCGGCGTGCTGGTGGGCAGTGTGCTGCTGTCGTTGGTGATTCCGCCGCGTGAGGAGAAGGAACCGACCGAGTAGCGCTCTCGGAAGGCCGGCGCGGTTGGTAATGCGTCAACGCAGAGATCACAAAGGTTTGCGAGGGCACGGAGAACGGCATGGTCGGTGCTGTTCTTCGTGCCCTCACCTCTCTCTGTGAACTCCGTGTCAGCGCGTTCCGTGTGCCCTCACCTCTCTCGGTGAACTCCGTGTCAGCGCGTTCCGTCGGCCGTCGACGAGAATTGCCGCGCCATGCGCAGGAAATTCACGAGAATGGTGCGGCCATGTTCCGTGAGGATCGATTCCGGGTGGAACTGCACCCCCCATACCGGATGCGCACGGTGCTGCAACGCGTGGATCTCAGTCGCATCATCGGTGGCCACCGCGGTCACTGCCAGACACGCCGGCAACGACGCGCGCTCCACCACGAGCGAGTGATAGCGCATGACGCCGAACGGTGACGGAATATCGGCGAAGAGGCCCGTACCGTCGTGCGTGAGCCGCGACATCTTGCCGTGCATTACTCGGTCTGCGCGCACGACCGTCCCACCGTAGGCCTCGCCGATGGCCTGATGGCCGAGGCACACGCCAAGCAGAGGGATCCGGTTCCCGTATCGACGAATCACCTCGACCGAAATGCCGGCTTCCCGCGGTGAGCATGGACCCGGCGAGACCACGATGGCGCTCGGCGCCATGGCCCCCACCTCTTCGACAGAGAGTGCATCATTGCGATGCACCGCGAGGCGTTCACCGAGCGCCCCGAAGTACTGCACGAGGTTGTAGGTGAACGAGTCGTAATTGTCGATGACCAGAAGCATGGGCGGGCCGGACGTCAGGAACGCGGATGGAACTGCTTGTGCACGCTCCGAAGATACTCGCGGTCCACGTGCGTGTAGATCTGGGTCGTGGCGATGTCGGCATGTCCCAGCATCTCCTGCACCGCACGCAAGTCAGCGCCGCCTTCGAGCAGATGCGTGGCGAAGGAGTGGCGTAGCGTATGGGGAGACACGTCTTTCTCGATCCCCGCCTGCTCGACGTATTTCCGCAGGATCTTCCAGGCGCCCATGCGCGTGAGCGGCTTCCCTTGACCATTCAGAAACAGAATCCCCTTCCCCTGCCCCCGTTCGAGCACCGGGCGCAGTTCGCGCATGTACACCGCCACCGCGCCAATCGCCGAACGGCCGATGGGGACCAGACGCTCCTTGCTGCCCTTGCCGAACACGCGCACCAGCCCATCCTCGAGCAGCACGTCTTTCGTGGCAAGTCCGATCCACTCGGAGACGCGCAACCCGGCGCCATATGCGAGTTCCAGCATCGCGCGGTCACGAAACGCGAGGCGCTCGTCGAGTTGCGGCGCGGCCAGTAACCGCGTGATCTCGTCCACCGAGAGCACCTCGGGGAGCGTGCGCCACCGCTGCGGCGCATCGAGTCGCTCCGTGGGATCATTGTGCACCAGCCCCTCGGCAAGGAGCACCCGAAACCACGTACGCAAAGCCGAGATGTTCCGGCGAATGGAGCTGCCCGCCAACCCGAGATCCTTCAGGTGATACACGAACTCACGGAGCACGGCCGGCGTGATGTCGCCCGCGCTGGTGATTCCCTGTTCCCGCAGGTAAATGGCGCAGCGGATGACATCGCGCCGATACGCCTCGATAGTGCGAGCTGATGCCCCGTCTTCAAGCGCCAGCGTGTCTTCGAACACCTGCACGTGAAAACCGCGGTGGAGTTCGCCTTCTTCGCTACCCACGTCTGCGCCACCATACGACGGCTATCGCCACCACGACCACCGCGACGGCCGCGAGTCCGATCGTACGCTGCTGCTCCGCAATGCGCGCGAGCAGGATCTCGGCGTTGGCGCCCGCGCGAAACGCGAGGATGCACACGAGGCCGTACCACACACCGGACGCCAGCGTCATGGAAACCGCCGCGCGAATCGCACCGATCCCCAACGCACCAGCCATGGGTGGTACGAGGGCCCGCACGGCGGGAAGAAAGCGACTGACGACCACCGCAGCCATCCCTTGGGTCTTGAAGCGCTCGGCGAAGCGATCAGCGGCGGTGGGCGAGACGATGCTCGGGAAGCGCTTCATCAGCCACGGGAGCCCGTAGCGATGCCCAAGGCCGTACATGAGCATGGCGCCACCGATGTTGCCGACCATCGTGGCTGACCAGACGCCAAACTCGGTGCCGTTCCCACGTGCGGCGACAAAGGCGCCAAGCGCGATCACGGTATCGGCTGGCAATGGCGGAAACACGTTCTCCGCAAAGGCTGCCACGAGAATGGCGCCATACAACAGCGGATCAGGGAGCGACGTGAGCCACGCGAGGAGATCGTTCATGAGGCACGGCTATCGATTGCGCAGCCGCTTTTCCGGTCACGCGCCATGGATAGTCGCCGTGCACATCACGGCAAGCCCTTCCTCCCGACCGATCCACCCCATGCCTTCATTCGTCTTGCCCTTCACGAACACCTGATCACGCGGAATGCGCAGGGCTTCGCACAACACGGTCCGCATGGCGTCGCGATGCGGACCGATCTTCGGACGCTGCGCGATGACGGTCACGTCCACGTTGTACACGCGATAGCCCGCATTCCACAGCCGTTCGACCGCCGCCCTGAGCATGACGATCGAGTCCTTGCCCTTGTTGGCCGGATCGGTATCGGGAAACATCTGGCCGATGTCACCAAAGGCGGCCGCGCCAAGAATGGCGTCGGTGATGGCGTGGCAGATCGCATCGCCATCCGAATGGCCGGCACAGTGTACGTCCCCCGGGATGTCGATTCCGCCGAGGCGCATCGGCCCTCCTTCGCCAAAGCGATGGGAGTCGTAGCCGATGCCGACGCGCGTGAGAGGGGTCGGAGTCTGGTGGTGCATCACGCGGCCGCTGTCGCCGGTGCTTCGGCGATGATCGAATAGTCCTGCCGGCGCCGCGCCGGTGTGAATCCGGCATCGACGATCAGGCGATCAAGCTCGGCGGTCGTGGTACGATGTGTCGTATTCGCCGCCGACACCACGTTTTCCTCGATCATCAACGAGCCGAAGTCGTTGCAGCCGAACTTGAGGGCCATTTGGCCGACCTTCATCCCCATGGTCACCCAGCTCGACTGCAGGTTGGGCACGTTGTCGAGCACGATGCGTGAGATCGCTACCGTCCGCAGATAGGTCGTGGCATCGGTCTTGGGCATGTGCGACATCGTGGGCGTGTTCTCCGGCTGTAGCGGCCACGTGATGAACGCCGTGAATCCGTTGGTGCGCGCCTGCAACTCGCGCACGCGCTGCAGATGCTCGAGGCGTTCGGCGAGCGTTTCCCCGATGCCGTACATCATCGTGACCGACGTCTTCATGCCGGCGTTGTGCGCGAGCTCCATGATCTCGAGCCACCGGTCGGCGCCCGCCTTCTTCGGGGCGGCGATGTCGCGCACGCGCTGCACGAGAATCTCCCCGCCGCCACCAGGGATGCTGTCGAGTCCCGCGGCCTTGAGCTCGCGAATCACCTCGGTGGCATCCATGCGGAATCGCGTGGAGAAGAAGTCCACTTCGCTCGGCGAGAAGCCGTGGATGTGGATGGGATGGTACGTCTTGATGTAGCGCAGCAGATCGAGATACCACTCGAACGGGATGTACGGATTGTGTCCGCCCTGAATGAGGATCTGCACGCCACCAAGCGCTTTCGTCTCCTCGATCTTCTGGCCGATCTGTTCGTACGAGAGCGTGTAGCCCTCGCCGTGCTTCGGCCGCCGATAGAAGGCGCAGAAGCCGCAATCTGCCACACACACGTTCGTGTAATTGATGTTGCGGTCGACGATGTAGGTCACGACACCGTGCGGATGCTTCTGCTCGCGGATACGGTCGGCTTCGAGGCCGAGTTCCAGCAGAGGCGCGTTGGTGTAGAAATCGAGAAGGTCACGCATGGCGGTCACGTGTATAGAGCAGAATGTCGGTCAGGCGGCGGGGAGGAAGGCCAGCGTCCCATCGGGTACACGACCGGCCAGCACGAGCCGACGGAAGAACTCAGTGAGGCCCGCGAGATGCGGGTACGACAAACGGTAGTCGAGACCCGCGAAGTACTCACGGCAGGTCTCCACGGGCACGCCACTGGCGAGCGCCGCCTGCGCGGACAGCTGATCGAGGTGCTCGAGTCCCCAATCACGTGACGCGATGAGCGAGGCATGGGCACCGAGCGCTGCGTGGACGGGTGTGCGCCGCTGCGCGACCCACACGGCGAATACGAACGGCAGCCCTGTCCAGTTCTTCCACGCCGCGCCAAGATCCTCGATGTACGGGTACCGCTCGGCCCACATGCCCCCTCGATTGGCGGCATCGAACAGCTTGAGCGCCGCGTCGCCGATCACGAGGCGGGCGTCGTGTTGCTCCTCGCCGAATCGCGCGATGTCGCCCATTTCGGCGTCGCCCGGCACGAACTCGGGGCGGCACTTCCATACATGTTCGAACAGCAGTTCAAGCAGATGCACCGACGTCATGCTGCTGCGACTCACCACGACGCGGCGTCCGCCGAGGTCGCGCGCGTCGCGCTTGCTGAAGAGCATCACGCTCCGCACGGGCCCATCGCTCGTGATCCCGAGTTCGGGGAGCAGCAGGAACTGGTGGGCATCCTTCGCGTACTCGACCGCCGAGACCACGCTGATGTCGACGTCGCCGGCGGCCATGAGGCGGTTGAGCTGCGTGGGCACGCCGTCCACCAACTCGCCCGCGAGCGGCACGATGCCACGCTCGATGGCCCCGTACACCGGGTAGCAGTTGATGTAGCGGATGCGCCCGACGCGCAGCGTGTCCCGCCCTGTGGTGGACATGATCAGGATGCGGAGGCGGTGAGTGCGTCGGCTGGCGCGGTGATGCCCTCGCCGGAATCGTCGGGGGCGAACTCCCGGATGACGCGATAGAACGAATCCCGCTCGGCCGGCTGCTTGCCCGATCCGCGGATGAGCTGCAGCAGCTGCGGCAGCGTCATGCCTTGCGGCGTGCTGGCGCCCACGGCGTGGTAGATCTTCTCGCGCACCACCGTACCCTCGATGTCGTTGACTCCGAAGTGCAGCGCGATCTGGGACACCGGCGTGGTGACCATGATCCAGTGCGTCTTGATGTGCTCGAAGTTATCGAGGAAGAGACGCCCCACGGCGAGATTGCGCAGATCGTCGGCGCCCGTGGTGCTGGTGCCCTGACGGCCGAGCGTTGCCCCGAGCTCATTGTCATCCGGGTGGTACGCCAGCGGAATGAACGCGAGGAACCCGCCCGTTTCGTCCTGGAGCGTGCGCAGCATCTGGAGATGTTGCATGCGGTCCTCGATGGTCTCCACATGGCCGTAGAGCATCGTGCAGTTGGAGCGAATGCCGAGCTTGTGCGCCGCGCGGTGTACGTCGATGTAGTCGGTGCCGCCCAGCTTTTTGTCGGCGATCTGTTCGCGCACGGCCGCACTGAACGTTTCCGCCCCGCCGCCGGGCATCGTGTCGAGTCCCGCCTCGCGCAACGCGATCAGCACATCCTCGCGGCTCATCTTTTCGATGCGGGCGATGTGGGCGATTTCCACGGCCGTGAGCGCCTTGATGTGCACCTGCGGGTGCCGCGCCTTGAGCGCGCGGAACATCGTCGTGTAGTACTCGAGGCCGGCCTGCATATCGAGCCCACCCACGATGTGGAATTCACGCGTGATGGTCCCGTCGGCACGATCGGACTCGGCCAGTACCTGCTCGAGGGAGTAGCGATACGCGCCGTCTTCCTTCGGGAGGCGTGCGTAGCCGCAGAAGACACAGGTCTTCCGCAGCACGCAGATGTTGGTGGGATTGATATGCTGATTGGCCGCGAAGGTGACGCGGTCACCGTGGCGCGCGCGATTGGCGGCGTCGGCCATCGCCCCGACTCCCAACAGGTCGGGACTCGTGTAGAGGGTGATTCCGTCGGCGATAGACAGGCGCTCGCCACGGATCAGCTTTTCGCCGATGGGGCGCAGCGCGGGATCGCGCAGCGTATCGAGGTGGAACGGTACTGCGAGCGGCATCAGGACATATCCGGGCTTCGGCGCGGCAACATGCCGCGCGTCACCTCGATAAACGCCCCGACGGGCTTACCCGTGCCAGCGTCGGAGCGCGATCGAGACGTTGTGGCCACCGAATCCGGAGCTATTGGAGAGCGCGACTTCCACCGTACGCGCCTTGGGCGTGTTCGGCGTCACGTCGAGATCGCACTCCGGATCGGGGGTGCTGTAGTTGATCGTGGGAGGAATCATACCGTCGCGCATGGCCAGCGCGCAGGCGATGAACTCCACCCCGCCAGCCGCGCCGAGCATATGCCCGGTGGCCGACTTGGTCGAACTGACGGACAGCGCGTACGCATGCTCGCCGAACACCGCCTTGATGCCCTTGATCTCGTTGGGATCGTTGAGCGGCGTAGACGTGCCGTGCGCATTGATGTACCCGACGTCGGTGAGCGCCACCTTGCCGTCGGCCATGGCCTTGCGCATGGCCCGCTGCAGCCCTTCGTGGGCTTCCGGCTGCCCCGTAAGGTGGTACGCATCACCCGTGGCGCCGTATCCCACTACCTCGCCGTAGATGCGGGCGCCGCGCGCGAGGGCATGTTCGAGCACCTCGAGCACCACCACGCCAGCCCCTTCGCCGAGCACGAATCCGTCACGCGTGGCATCGAACGGACGCGACGCCGTCGACGGCGAATCGTTGCGCTCGGAGAGCGCCGTCATGTTGCCGAAGCCACCGATGGCCATGGGCAACACGGAGGCCTCGGTGCCGCCACACAGCATCACGTCGGCGTCGCCATACGAGATCGTGCGGAACGCTTCGCCAATGGCGTGGGCGCTCGTGGCGCAGGCGGACATCGTGGCGAAGTTGGGCCCCTTGGCGTTGAAGCGCATGGAGACCACGCCGGCCGCGATGTCGGCGATGTACATCGGGATGAAGAACGGCGAAATGCGCCGGTTCCCCGACTGCATGAGCACCGAGTGCTGGTCTTCCATGGTGGCCAGACCGCCGATGCCGCTGCCGATGATCACCCCGAAATCTTCAGGGACGTAGCCCCCCTGATCCAGCCCCGCATCGCGCATGGCCTGCACCGAGGCGGCCATGGCGTACTGGGTGAACAGGTCGGCGCGCTTGGCTTCCTTGCGGTCCATGTACTGGCCCACATCGAAGCCCTTCACCTCGCAGGCGAACTTCACCTTGAAGTCCGACGCATCGAACTTGGTGATGAGCGCACCGCCCGACACTCCGCCCAGCAGCGACTGCCAGGTCGTCGCCACGTCGTTACCGACGGGCGTAATCGCCCCAAGACCCGTGACGACGACCCGCCGGCGCATCAGCCCGCGACCTTCGCCTCGAGGTACGCGATGGCGTCACCCACGGTGCGCAGCTTTTCGGCATCCTCGTCCGGGATGTCGATGTTGAATTCCTTCTCGAACTCCATCACCAGTTCGACGATGTCGAGCGAGTCGGCGCCGAGGTCTTCGATGAAGCTGGCTTCGGGGGTGAGCTTCTCGCGCTCAACGCCGAGTTCCTTCTCGATGATGTCCTTGATCTTCGACGCGTTATCCGACATGGGAACGGTTCCTCTGAAGTAGTTGAAGTGAGAATGGGGAACTTAGCCATGGCACGGCGTCACAGGGAGGGCCTGCCGGGACAAACCGGCACGAAAGGCCTCCCGGACGCCGGATTACATCACCAGGCCGCCGTCCACCACGAGGACCTGCCCGGTCACATAACCGGTGAGGTCGGAAGCCAGCACCACCACCATACCTGCAATGTCGTCGGGGGTGCCGAGCCGCTCGAGCGGAATGCCGGCGCTCATGGTGGCCCGTGCCTCGGGCGTCATGGCCGCTGTCATGTCCGTCTCGATGAATCCCGGCGCGATGACGTTCGCCAGGATGTTGCGCGAGGCGAGCTCCTTGGCGATCGACTTGGTCATGCCGATGAGCCCGGCCTTGCTGGCCGCGTAATTCGCCTGTCCCTTGTTGCCGATGAGCCCCACGACGCTGGCCACGTTGATGATGCGGCCCCAGCGACGCTTCATCATGCCGCGCGACGCCGCTCGGCAGGTGGCGAAGGCGCCGCGGAGGTTGGCGTTCAGCACCGCGTCCCAATCATCGTCCTTGAGACGCATGAGCAGATTGTCGCGGGTGAGGCCCGCGTTGTTGACCAGAATGTCGAGCTGTCCGAAGTCCTTCTCCACGCGCTCGACGAGCGCCGTGGCCTGAGCAACCTCCGAGACGTCGGCCGCGTAGCCCCGCACCTCCACACCCGCTGCCGCGGCGATCTCGGCGGCCGCTTCGTCGGCCTTGCCCTGATCGCGGCCGGTGACCGCCACGCGGGCCCCCGCATTGGCGAGGGCCGTCGCGATGGCGCGCCCGATGCCGCGCGTGGAGCCCGTGACGAGTGCCACCCGCCCGGTGAGATCGATTCGCATACCAGCCGCCATAAACGGTGCGCCTGTCAGGAGTTGGAGGGGATGGACTCGATGAACTTCTCGATCTCGGCCACAGTGCCAACGCTCATGGTCTTCACCGACGGCGTGATACGACGGGCGAGCCCCGTGAGCACCGCCCCGCTGCCGATTTCGACGAAGGTGGCGTCTGGGAAGTGGTCGGCGAGCGTGCGCATGACCCGGGTCCACTGCACGGGTGCGGTGAGCTGCTGCACGAGCAGCTCGCGCGCCGTGGTGGCGGCCGTGACCGCTTCAGCATTCACGTTGGCCACCACGGGCACCTTCGGATCGTGCCACGTTTCGGCCTGCAGGGCCTGCGAGAGCCCGTCGACCGCCGGCGCCATGAGCGGAGAATGAAATGCGCCGCTTACCGGCAGCGGCAGGCAACGCTTGGCGCCCGCGGCCTTGGCCAATTCCATCGCGCGTTCCACTCCGGCAACTTCGCCGGAGATGACCACCTGCTCTTCGCTGTTGTAATTGGCCGGCACCACCAGCCCGCATTCGGCCGTCGCCTGCGCGCACAGGTCATCGATGGACACCGTCAGCACGCCGAGAATGGCGGCCATCGCGCCCGGGCGCTGCACGCCCTGCTCGTACATGAGTGCGCCGCGGCGGCGGACGATACGGGCGGCGGCCGCGAGGTCGAGTGTGCCGGCGACATGGTATGCCGAGAACTCCCCGAGCGAGTGGCCGGCAGCGCCGACGATACGCTCGCCCACCGCCTCGCGAATCACCGACCACACGGCCGCACTGTGCGCCAGGAGGGCCGGCTGCGCGTTGACCGTGCGGGTGAGCTCGTCGGCCGGTCCGTCGAAGGCCAGCGTCGACAGGGCGGCACCAACGGCGTCATCGACTAGATGAAACGCCTCGCGCGCGGCGGGGAAGGTCTCGTACAGATCCTTGCCCATGCCGACTTTCTGCGAACCCTGACCGGGGAGCAGGAATACGTATGCCATGACGATCGTGAAGCGAAAGGTCGAGGATCCGCGGCCCGCGCGTTACGCGGCGGGCCGCCACGGACTCAGAAACGGGCGACCAGGGAGCCCCATGTGAAGCCCGCGCCGAAGGCGGCGAACAACACGGTGCTGCCTTCGCGAATGCGTCCCTGCTCCATCGCGTCATTGAGCGCGATGGGAATGGAGGCCGCCGACGTGTTGCCGAAGCGATCGACATTCACGAACACCTTATCCATCGGGATGCCCGCGTGCTTTGCCGTGGCTTCGATGATGCGCACATTCGCCTGATGCGGAATGAGGAGGTCCACATCGGCGGCCGTGAGACGCGCGCTATCGAGGGCACGGTCGGTGGCTTCGGCCATGGAGCGCACGGCGTGCTTGAACACCTCACGCCCGGCCATCTGAATGCAGCCGCGCCCCGGCGCGTCGGGGGAATACCTTTCAGCGCCGCCGCCAGCCGGGCGCCAGAGTAGTTCGGCTAGCGCGCCATCGGAGCGCATGAAGGTGGAGAGAATCCCCTTCTCACGCTTCTCGCCCTTCGCGCGGCGCAGCACCGTGGCACCGGCGCCGTCGGCGAACAGAATGCACGTGTTGCGATCGGTCCAGTCGACGATGGCGCTCAGCTTCTCCGCGCCGATGACCAGCACCGTATCGGCGGAGCCGCTCGCGATCATGGAATCGCCCACAATGGCGCCGTACAACCAACCGGAGCAGGCCGATGCGACGTCGAACGCCGCGGCGCGCGACGCCCCAAGTACCTGCTGCACCTCGACGGCCTGTGACGGCAGGAGATGGTCGGGGGACGCGGTGCCGACGATGATCACATCGATCTCGCCCGGCTGCACGCCAGCCTTTGCCATCGCCTGCTGCGAAGCCTTCGCACACAGCGACGCGAGCGACTCGCCCGGTTCACAGATGTGTCGCTGGCGGATGCCCGTGCGCTCGACGATCCACTCATCGTTCGTTTCCACGCCCATCGCGGCGATGTCGTGGTTGGTTACCACCTTGGCCGGCACGGCGTGGCCGGTGCCGGCGATATACGAGAACGGTCGCTTCATCAGGCAGTTCCGGAGGCTGTGGCCTGCGGCATCGACTCGGCGAGCCGGCGGCCGATTTCGTCGGTCATTCCCGACTCGTACGCACGCACCGCCACGTTGATGGCGTTCATGATGGCGCGCGGGGAGCTCTTCCCATGCGAGATGATGGAGACGCCGCGCACCCCGAGTAGGGGCGCCCCGCCATATTCGTCCACGTCGAGTTGCTTCAGCGACCCGGCAATCTGGTGCGGATCGAGCCCGGCCACCTGCGACACCAACCCGATGAGCATCGGGCCGATGCTCTCCATGAACTTGAGCAGGATGTTGCCGGTGAAGCCGTCGCACACGACGACGTCGATGGGACCGCGGTCGCACGCGCCCTGCGGAATGTCGCGGCCTTCGACGTTGCCGATGAAGTTGAGCCCGGCGCCGCGGAGGCGCTGGTGCGCCTCCTTCACCGCGAGATTTCCCTTCTCGGCTTCTTCGCCGATGGACAGCAGCCCAACGGCCGGATTCTCACGACCGAGCAAGGCGTGTGCGTACACCGTGCCAATGCGCGCGAACTGGACCAGTTCCTCAGCGGCGCAATCGACGT
>NZ_JBIJAW010000247.1:0-5024 GCF_044345575.1 Gemmatimonas sp. | reverse complement strand
GACCGGCTCCGCGCGGGGGAGATCCCTATCTACGAGCCAGGACTCGACGACCTCGTGGCCACGGGGCAGAAGAGCGGGCGCCTGCGCTTCACTACCGAGCTCGCGAGTGCGGTGGCCGAGGCCGACGCAGTGTTCCTGGCGGTGGGTACCCCCAGCCGGCGCGGCGATGGCCACGCCGATCTCCGCTACGTGGAGGCAGCAGCCATCGAAGTGGCGAGGGCCCTGTCCGGCTTCACCGTGATCGTGACCAAGAGCACCGTACCGGTGGGCACGGGGCGCCGCGTGGCCGAGCTGGTGCGCGAGACCAACCCCACCGCCGACTTCGCGGTGGCGAGCAACCCGGAGTTCCTGCGCGAGGGCTCAGCCATCGGCGATTTCATGCGCCCCGACCGCGTGGTGATCGGCTGCGAGCACGACCGCGCGCGCGAGGTGCTGCGCGAGTTGTATCGCCCGCTGTATCTCATGGAAACGCCCATCGTGATGACGAGCCTCGAGACGGCCGAGCTCACCAAGTACGCCGCGAACGCGTTTCTCGCCACCAAGATCACGTTCATCAACGAGATCGCCGACCTGTGCGAGAAGCTGGGCGCCGACGTACAGGACGTGGCGCGCGGCATGGGGCTCGACGGGCGCATCGGCAAGAAGTTTCTGCACGCGGGACCGGGGTACGGCGGCAGCTGCTTCCCCAAGGACACGTTGGCGCTCGCCCGCACGGCGCAGGACGCGGGCTCGCCGATGCGCCTCGTCGAAACCACCGTGCAGATCAATGATCGCCGGAAGGGGGCAATGGCCGGCCGCATCATGCAAGCGTGCGGCGGCAGCGTGCGCGGCAAGACCATCGCGGTGCTGGGCGTGGCGTTCAAGCCCAACACCGACGACATGCGCGACGCGCCAAGTCTGTCGATCATTCCGGCACTGCAGGATGCCGGAGCGCATGTGAAGGCCTACGACCCGGCCGCTATGCGCGAGGCGGGGCCGCTGCTCCCCGGCGTGGAATGGTGCGAGGACGCGTACCAGGCGGCGACCGGTGCGCACGCCGTGGCGCTGGTGACGGAGTGGAACGAGTTTCGGGGGCTGGACCTCACGCGTCTTCAGACGGCGATGACGGGGCGCGTGTTCGTGGACTTGCGCAACGTGTACCGGCCGGAGGTGGTGAGGGGGCTGGGGTTCGAGTACTCGAGCGTGGGGCGCCCTTCGGGCGCCGGAACAGCGTAAAGGGTTAGGAGTTGCCACCTGACTGCACGGCGTTAGGAGTTGCCACCTGACTGCACGGCGCGGCGAGTTAGCACCTGACTTCACGGCGCGAGCTAACCTGCCGCATGGGGCGTTGCGGACTCGGGCCGTTCGGAACAGCTTGCAGTCATGGCCGACATTCCTGACATCCGCAATGATGCGAAACGTCTTGTCGAGCAGCTCCCGGCGGGGGCTGGGTGGGACGACCTCGCTTACGAGGTGTACGTCCGCCAGGCAATCGAGCAGGGCCTTGCGGACGCGGAGGCCGGCCGGACCGTAGACCACGACACCGCAATGGCTCGCGTTCGTGCCGGCATCCGTCGCCCCGCCTAGTGTTGCCGCTACGATGGACCGACCGCGCGGTTTTTGACCTCGCGGGCATTGCCGAGTTCATCAGCCGCACTTCAGCGGTTTACGCTGAAAATGTGGTCGCCCGTATCGACCAACGCGTGCAACTGCTTCGTGCCCATCCGCAGCTGGGCAAGCAGGCTGCTGAGGCTCGGGACCTCGACATACGGGAGTTGGTCGTCGAGAGCTATCGCGTGTTTTACAGGGTGAATAAGGACGTCATCCAGATCGTCGCGATCGTCCACGGTCGACAGCAAACGCCCCGGGAACTCTAGTCGCATTCGCAGCGGCCGCGGCGTTGGCAGTCCCTGAATAGGGACTGCAACAGCGTAAAAAGTTAGGAGTTGCCACCTAACTGCACGGCGCAGTTCAGTTGGGAGGCAACTCATTACCCCTTACGCCGTTCCGCGCCCAACGGGCGCCCGGGTATAATTCCCCCATGATCGAGACCGTCGCCGGACTCCTGAATACCGTCCTCGTGCTGCTGCGCCCCCTCGTCTTTGCCGCGGGGTTCATCGCAGGCGTGGGCGCCATCACCAGCTGGGGGGTGCGCACGCGGCGCATCTCGCCGTTCTCGCCGGTCGCGCGGTTCGTGCGCGAGAAGATCGATCCGGTGCTCATTACTCCCATGGAGCGCCGGCTGCTGCGGGCCGGCGGTACCCCCTACGCCGCGCCGTGGTGGGCGCTGGCGGTGGTGGTGCTGGGCGGCCTGCTACTCCTGTCGGGCATCCAGTTCCTGCGCGACCAGTTCCTCATGCTCGCCTACGCCTCGCAGAGCGGCGCCGGGCTGGTGCTGCTGCTGGTCCAATGGACGTTCAGCGTGCTGCGCATCGCCCTCTTCGCCCGCGTCATCGCGAGCTGGGTGGGCGGCGGGCCCTACTCCAAGTGGTGGCGCTGGAGCTTCGTGCTCACCGAGTGGTTCCTCGCCCCGCTGCGCAACGTGATCCCCACCATCGGCATGATCGACATCAGCGTGCTGGTGGCGTACTTCGGATTGGGGATTATCGAATCGCTGATTCTGGGCGTGCTGCGCTAGCCCCGCCATACCAGATCCACCACCAGCGGCTGGTGCTCGCTGGGATATCCGCTCAACACGCGGGCGCCCACCGGCTCCAGCCGCTCGGGCACGAACAGGTGGTCGATGCGCACCGGGAAGATGCCCGCCTGCATCGTGTGGCCGAACCCGAATCCGGTATGCGCGAAGGCGTTCGTGAGATCGCCCCAATCGCGCTGCAGCAGGGCGCTGCCATAAGGCAGATTGAAATCGCCGGCCACGATGAAGCGTGGATCCGTGCGCGACACGATCGCCGACACGGCGGCCGAGGCGGCACCGCGATCGGCGAGTGACCGGCGCAGCTTGGGGAGCAGATTGGCCGGATCGGGCCACCGCGCCGCAGCGAGCGCTTCACGCGGGCTCGGCAGGTGCACGGAATACACCGGGATGATGCCGTACGGGGTTTGCACCCGCACGCGGACCGCGTAGAGCGAGGAGGGCAGCCGCGGGTCGGGCGGGGTGGCCAGCGACGCGGCGTCGACGATGTCGAGCATCGGCCAGCGTGACGCGATGCAGAAGCGATCGGACACCGCCGCCACGCCGAAGATGGCGCGGAGCGAGTCGGCGACGACGGTTTTGCAGTCCTGCAGCAGGACGATGTCGGCGTCCCACGCCGCGACGTCGCTGCGGAGCCGGTCGGCCAGCGACGCACTGACGTCGGTGTTGTACGTGACCACACGGATGTCCCCGCGGGCGGGGGCCCCCACGGGCAGCGCGCTCAGCCGGGACGGGACGTCGAACTGCGCCACGCCGAAGAGCGTGACGAGGGCGCCGGCGAGGGCCACGGCCGTGGTGCCTCCGCCAAGGGGACCCGTTCCTACGCGGACGGCGAGCGGGACGAGCACCAGCCAGGGGAGCAGGAGCCACCAACGGGGGGCGAAACCGAAGAGCATGCCGAATGGGCCGGCATCATTGCCCAGAGCGACCAGCGGCCAGAGCACGCCGGCGAGCGCGGCGGCCACCCAGACGAGCCGCCGGAGAAATGGCACTGCGAACATGGACTTCTCGATGACTTTTCTAACTAAATGATCGATGACCTGTGGCAACTCTAATACAGCAGAGCTTGCCGATGCAGACGTGCAACGCTTGTGGGTCCACTGAGGCAGACTCAACCGGACCCGAATGCGTCGTGTCCCGATATCACTTCGTAAGCTGTTGTGTTGAAGTGATTTATGACATAGCTGAGCTCGCTTTTGTTGGCATGTGGATTGCAAATCATCTCAGGACTTCCCCCTCTACCCTGGAGATGCCAATGCGTTCGAACTACCTGATGGCGATGCCGCTGGCCCTGCTGCTCGCCGGTTCGACGGCCGGTGCGCAGACCCGTTTTTACGGCGAGGACAACACCGGTTCGGAGTCGACCCGTGCCACGAATGTGAATGCGCTGGCCGCGCGCAACAGCTTCCTGTCCAACCTGATCGGTGTGGGTACCGAGACGTTCGAGAGCCGGTCGGGTAGCGCTCCGCTCGCGCTGACCTTCCCGGGGGCGGGAACTGCGACGCTCAACGGTACGGGGGGGGTGGCCGCCGAAGCGGGCGCGACCAACGGATTCGGCCGCTATCCCACTTCGGGGACCAACTTCTGGGAAGCGACGCTGACGCGGTCCGCCACGTTCCGGGTGACGTTCAGTGACTACGTGGCGGCATTCGGTTTCTATGCCATCGATCTCGGCGACTTCGGCTCGAACCTCAGCCTCCAGTTTTACAAGGACGGAAATCTGATCGACTCGTGGTCGCCCTATAACACGAGCTTCAGCAGCTGCCCGAACATCTATTGTGGTGGTCTCAAGTTCATCGGTTCGATCAACAGCACCACCTTCAACGAGGTCCGCTTCCTGGGCTCGTCGAACGACGATGTGTTCGCCTTCGACGACATGACGGTGGGCTCGCTGGAGCAGGTGAGCGTGCCGGAGCCGGGCAGCTTCGCGCTGGTGGCGGCGGGATTGGTGGGCTTGGGTGCGGTGGCGCGCCGGCGTCGGCAGAGCTGAGCAGGGAGGATTGAGGCGGCGCTGACGCGCCGGCTCACGAGTGATCCCTGAAAGCGCGCCCGTTCAGGGTGAAGGGTCGAACGTGTAGGGTTGTGGGTTGGTGCAACACCCACCCACAACCCTCTACCCTCGACACCCGACCCTGAACGGGCGCGCTTTCAGTCGACCACACCCAACCGGCATGCCGTGGGCTCCCGCGGCCCGCCCGTATCGCTCCAGCCGTATTTCGGACCCACCGTATCGGACTGTCACAGGACCGTATCCCCGGGAACGGGGTACCACTGGCGGGTGTTCGAGGCAGTGTTAGGACCACCCGGTCCTACACTTACTGGACCTCGTTGACATGGAGTTTCTCAGATGCGCAAGCTTTCCCTGATCGCCACGGCCGCCGTGCTGGCCTTC
>NZ_JBIJAW010000050.1:0-16111 GCF_044345575.1 Gemmatimonas sp. | reverse complement strand
CGCGGCCAGCCGTCCTTCGTGGCGGCCATGTTGGCCGCCTCTTCCGCTTCGTCACGATTGGTCGGACGCGGATCGTTCTGGGCGCGCAGGAAGCCGTGCACGGCGCCCTCGTAGTTGATGCCCGTGTAGCTCTTCTTCTGCGCCTTCATCACCGAATCGACGGCCGGCATGAGCGCGGCGATGCGTGCGTCCTTGGAGCCGTTGAGCAGCATGATGGGCTGCGTGATCTTCGCCAGCGAATCCGCATCCACGCTGGCCGGTACTGCCGCCGTGGTGGCCGTGGCCGGCGTGCCGCCCTTGGTGTACGGCGCGCCGTAGAACGCCACGCCGCCGGAGAAGCCCTTGAGGCCGCCATTCACGCCGTGCGCCCACGTGGTAGTGCCGCCCCAGCAATACCCGATCACCGCGTACTTCTGCTGCGCGCTCGGCAACATCATCGCGTAGTTGGCGGCGGCCTTGATGATTGTGTTGCGTTCAGTGGTGTTCACGCCGGCGATGAGGCGACGCGCCGTGTCGGCCGATAGCTCCACCGTGCTGGGGCCGCCGCGGACGCGCGACAGAAAGTCGGGCGCCACCGCGATGAATCCGTCGGCAGCCACCTGATCGGCCACACCGCGCACCCAGGTGGAGAGGCCGAAGATTTCGTGCACCACCACCACCACCGGCGCCTTCTGCTTCGCATTCTTGCTGAACGGGTACACCACCCAGGCCATGAGCGAGTCGGACGATCCGGGCTCGTACGCGATCTTTACCCACTCACCATGACGCGGGCTGTTCTTCACGCGTTCGGCGGCTGCGTTGTTGCTGGCAGGAAACGCGGCATTGTCCTGACTCGTGCGCGCGCCAACCATCGGCGCCGCCATGTCGGCCGCGCTCATGTGCGCGAGATGCTCGTCACCGCCGCCGGTGGTCATGCCACTGGCAAAACCACCGACATCACGGGACGACGAACGGGCGAAGGCGGGCGACGAAGGCGCGGTGCGCTGCAGGGTGCACGCACCGGTCACGGCGAGCACGGACAGCGCCAACGAAATACGGCGGGACATGACGACCTCGAAGTAGGAAAGGACCCGGCAAATGTACACGTGCCGGGGGCGCTGTCACGTTTCCTGTGTCGCCTGCAACTGCGCACGGAAGAGCTCCTCGACCCTCGCCACCTCGTCGCGGGCGCCGAACACGAACGGCGCGCGCTCGTGCAGAAATTGCGGCTCGTGTCGCATCACCCGCGAGCTGCCATCGCTCGCCCAGCCGCCGGCCTGCTCGACGAGCATCGCAATGGGCTGGATTTCGTACAGCAGCCGGAGCCGCCCGCGTTCGTAGCCGCGGCGGGCATCGTTTGGATAGAGAAACACGCCACCACGCATGAGGATGCGATGCGCCTCAGCTACCAGCGAGGCGATCCAGCGCATGTTGAAGTCCTTGCCGCGTGGACCGCTGGCCCCGGCGAGACATTCGTCCACGTACCGTGTCACGGCAGGCGTCCAGTGCCGCGCGTTCGACGCATTGATGGCGAACTCCTGTGTAGCGGGGGCGATGCGCAGGGCCGGATGCGTGAGGACCCATTCGCCGAGCGACGGATCGAGCGTGAACGCCTGCACGCCGCGTCCGACCGTGAGCACGAGCATCGACGAGGGGCCGTACAGCGCATAGCCGGCGCACACTTGCGACGTGCCCGGCTGAAGGAAATCGCTGGCGGTGGGTGTTTCCGTGCCGCGGGGGGCACGGCGCACCGAGAAGATGCTACCGACGCTCATGTTCACATCGATGTTCGACGAGCCATCGAGCGGATCGAACGAGAGCAGGTACTTCCCGCGTGGGAAGGCCGATGGAATGGCGTAGGGTTCGTCCAGTTCTTCCGATACCATGCCCGCCACATGGCCGCCCCATTCGCACGTGCGCAGGAGGATCTCGTTGGCGATCACGTCGAGCGGCTGCTGCACTTCTCCCTGCACGTTCATAGCCGTGGTGGTGTCCGACGGTGCGGCCATGGCGCCACGTCGCACCTCGAGGGCGATGGCTTTGCAGGCGAGGGCGATGTCCAACACGAGGCCGTCGAAGTCGCCCGTGGCCTCTGGGGCGGCACGGCGGGACTCGATGAGAAACTGCGCGAGGGTGGGGCGGGCACCCGTGGGAGAGAACTGGACCATGCCGAACGATTGTCGCAATAGCGTGCGCACCGCTACTGTAGGCACGTGATCCGTTTCCGCCCGGTGACCGGAGCCCAGGCCCGGCAGCTGGAGGCGCCGCACGCGTATTTCAAGAATGGTGGTGACGGACGCGTCCTCGCGCGCTGTTCGCTCACTCAGGGAATCCGCGCCGGTGGCAACGTCGCTGCGCCGTCTTGCGTTTGACGTATATGCTTGCCTCTCTCATCGTCGTGCCGCTGCTCGCGCTGAGCTCACCGCCGTCGCAGCCATCACAACCACTGTGCGCCGATGCGGCCGCCTTCTTGCGTTCGGACCGGCAGATGGCGGTGGTCGTCGAGCCCGATACGCTCGACGACTGGCGCACGCGTCAGAAGCTCGTGGGCTGCCGCATTACGGCAGCGGGCGGCACCGTGCGCGGCGTGCAACCGGAAGCCGTGGCTTTCTACGAGCGGGTGCGCGCTGTGGGATGGGTGCGCACCCCCGAGCCGTACGATGCACCCAACGAAGGCTCGCTGCGCTTCCGCATGGGCAAGGCTGATTGCCTGTTCAACGTGTACGGCGATGCCATGCTCATGACCGACGCCGAAGATCGCGTGGATGAGGCCAAGCCCCTCGGAGCCGGCGAACGTCGCTACCACGTGTACGTGATGTGCACCCCCGCGCTCCCGGCGGCGCCGCGGGGCTGAGGAACATCACCAGCAGTTACCCCGGCCCGGAATGCGTGACCGCCCCGAGATGCGCCGGACCAACCACGGCCCGGTACTTCTCGAGTAGGCCACCACGTACCGGCTGCGCGCCGGACACGCGCACCGCGAGCCGCGCCGTCAGCTCCTCGTCGCTCAACTCTACGGAAATCGACCTCGCCTCCGGCCGCGCATCGATCGCAATGATGTCGCCATCGCGCAGCGCCGCGATGGGGCCACCGTCGGCCGCTTCCGGGCCGGCATGGCCGATGCACAGCCCGCGCGTCGCGCCGCTGAACCGACCGTCGGTCAGTAGTGCCACCTTGTCACCCACGCCCTGCCCATACAGGAGTGCGGTGATCCCCAGCATTTCGCGCATACCGGGGCCGCCGCGCGGACCTTCGTTGCGAATGACGAGCACATCGCCCACCTCGTAGGCGCGCGCCGACACCGCCGCCTGCGCGGCCTCCTCGCTCTCGAAGACGCGCGCGGGGCCACGATGCACCAGGGTGCCGAGTCCCGCCGTTTTCAGCAGGGCGCCATCGGGGCAGAGGTTGCCCGTGAGCACGGTGACACCGCCGTCGAGTGAGCGCGCCTGCGATATGGGCTTCACCACCTGGCCATCGGCCGCCGGCACGTGGGCCAGTTCTTCGGCGAGTGTCCGTCCCGTGAACGTGAGCGCGGTGCCGTCGATGAACCCGGCGTCGAGCAGAACGCGCAACACCACGCCCGCTCCACCGACATGATGTAGGTCGCGCGCGAGATAGCGCCCACCGGGCTGCAAGTCGGCGATAAGTGGCGTACGGGCAAACACCCGCGCCAAATCGGCGAGAGTGAATCGGATACCAGCCTCGTGCGCCAGCGCCGGCAGATGGAGCGCGGTATTGGTGGAGCCTCCCGTGGCCGACACCACGGCGCACGCATTCTCGAGCGCCGCCCGCGTCACGATGTCACGCGGTTTCGGTGCGTCCCCCATCACCGCTCGCATGAGTGCGGCGGCGGCGCGTCGCATGAGCGGCGCCCGCTCGCTGTACACCGCCGGGACCATGCTCGACCCGATGGGGGCAAGGCCGATCGCCTCGGACACCATGCCCATCGTGTTCGCCGTGAACTGTCCGGCGCAGGCGCCCGCCGTGGGCAGGCAGACGTGCGCGAGCGCCCGCAGCGTGTCTTCCGTGGTCTCGCCGGCCAGCACCTTGCCGATCGTTTCGTACGTCTCGGCAACGTTCGTATCGCGACCCTGCCAGTGTCCGGGCAGGGCCGCGCCGCCGTGCACGAACACCGACGGCACGTTGCAGCGCAGCATGCCCATCATGAGGCCGGGGAGATTCTTGTCGCAGGCCCCGATGGCGAAGATGCCGTCCCACTGATGCGCCTCAGTGCTCGCCTCCACGCTGTCGGCAATGAGTTCGCGGGACACGAGCGAGTACCGCATGCCAGGGTGCGCCACCGATAGTCCGTCGGACACACTCACCACGGGACATTCGTGTGGCATGCCGCCGTGCGCGTAGATGCCGGTCTTCGCGTGCTGCGCCTGATCGCGCAGGTTCATGTTGCACGGGCTCATCTCGCCGCCCGTGTGGAACACGCCGATATGCGGGCGACGGATTTCGTCGTCGTCTTGCCCCAGCGCCTGCAAGAACGCGTGCGTGGTGGCGCGAATGGTGCCGTCGTAAATGGCGCTCGAGCGGAAGCGGCGCGTCATGACGTGGCGCGCACGAGGCGGATGAGACGTGACGCATCACCTTCGGCGCCGATGTCGTCCCGCCCGATTGCCGCGTCGTATTGCGCGAGGGCCGCCGTGGTGACCGGAATGTGCGCCCCCGCCTCACCAGCGAGGCGCACCACCTGCGCGATATCCTTGCGGAAAGTGCCCACTGCTCCGAGCCGCGGCATGTCGGTGTTGGTCGCCATGCGCGGGCCGAAGATCTGCAGGGGCAGTGAATCGGCAAAGCCGCCGGCCAGTGCCGCCGGCAGTCGTGACGCATCGACGCCCGTGCGCTCGGCGAATGCCAGCATCTCGGCGATCACCATGAGATTGCATGCCACGATCTGCTGGTTGCAGCTCTTGGCGAGCTGGCCAGCGCCGTGGTCGCCCATGTGCGTTACGCGTTGCGCGAGGGCGCTGAACACCGGCGCTGCGCGCACGATGTCGTCGGCGTCGCCGCCTGCGAACACAATGAGCCGCCCCGCGCGCGCGGCCGGTACACCACCCGACACCGGCGCGTCGAGCCACGCCGCGCCACACGCCAGCTCGAGCGCACTGGCCATGTCGCGCGTGGCGTCGGGGGCGATGCTGGAGAGATCCACCACCAGCGAATCGTGGCGCAGCGCCGATGCCAGCTGACCGCTGCCGAACACCACGTCCCGCACCGCCGCCGTATCGGTGAGGCAGAGGCACACGATGTCGGTGTCACGTGCGAGCGCCGCCGACGAGTCGGCGAGCCGCGCGCCGGCGGCCACCAATGGCGCACACTTGTCGGGCGATCGGTTCCACACCGTGACGTCACGGCCGCACTCGAGCAGTCGCTCCACCATCGGCGCGCCGATGAGCCCTGTCCCGATGAATCCGATGCGGACCGCCTCCACCGCGTCGTGCGTCTCGTGCATCGTACTAGCCGTTGAGATGGAGACCGTTGTCGATCCGGATGATCTCCCCGGTGATGCCGGTCGGACCGTTCACGAGAAACAGCGTGAGTTCGGCGACTTCGTCGGGGTGCAGCAACCGCTTGAGTGGCTGTGTCTCGAGGTATTTCGCCTCGACCGCGGCCAGCGCCTCGGGGTCGAGGACGCGGCTGGGTAGGCCGCCGGCGACATAACCGGGTGCGATGGCGTTGACGCGGATATGTGGCGCCAGCGACCGCGCCATCGACAGCGTGAGCGAGATCACCGCGCCCTTGCTCGCCGCATACGCCACGCTGGAGCCGACACCCGATAGGCCCGCGATGGACGAATAGTTCACGATGGCGCCGCGCCCGCTCCGCTCGAGCGCGCTGCGGCAGGCACGAATCATCTGGAACGTGCCGAGCACGTTCACGTCGTTGGTGCGACCGAATTCGCTCGACGGCAGCGCTTCGAGGTCGGCGTGCGGCACGAAACGCGTGACGCCGGCGCAGTTCACCAGCGCGTCGAGACGGCCGAAATGCTCTTCCGTGCGCGCCGCGGCACGACGGCAGGAGGCATCGTCGGTGACATCGAGGTCCACGACGAGTGCGTCACTGCCGAGCGCGATGCACTCGGCCATCACCCCCTGCGCTTCCGCGACCGTGTGGGTGAGACTGCCGATCGCGGTGCGCCACCCGGCGCGCGCGAAGATCCGGGCACAGGCGGCACCGATGCCTGTGGCGGCGCCGGTGATGAAAACGACGGGTCCGTTGTCTGGAGACATCATGAGGTGCTCGAACTCTACGGCTGGCGTACTGATACGAAATCCCACGCGCGCGAGGCGCCGAAGTGCATCTCGCGCCCTTTCCCGTTCTTGCCGCGCACGAACCACACGGCGTTGTCGTTGCCGTCGAAGGCGTCCTGCACGGTCGGGGTGAGCGTCTCCACCACGCCATGCCGCGGACTCACGGTGAGTGTGCCATCCACGATGGCCACCGTGAACGTCACCCCGATCTCGTCGTTACGATAGCGGCCGGCGAGGGCCTGCAGATCGGCGGCGGTGGGCACCCAGCGGTCGCTCTGGCGCAAGGTATGCACGACGCTGTCGCCGTCGCTGGTCGTCGTGCGTAGGGTGCGCGTGCGCCCGTCGGTACTTACCACGAGCCGCGCCACTTGACCGCCCAGCAGATGGGTGCCGTCGCGGAGCGTGCGAATGGGTACCCCATTGAAGCGCACCGTGCCCTTGCTGGTGTCGATCACCGACATGGTATGCCAGCGGCCATCCTCGTACAGGCCGCGCCACGCCACCAGCGCCGCGTGATCGGTGGTTACCGTATCGCGCGCCGCCGGCTTGGCAAGCTCGGGGTGCAGCGCGTCCACGATGGCATAGGTGTAATTGGTGGCCGCAGCGCCGGCCGCGTTGCACATCACGGCAACAGAGAGATTGCCAAGTTCGGGGAAGCGGGCGAGGTAGGTGCTGTACCCGTTGGTCGAGCCCGAGTGCGCGATCTGCGGCGTACCGCGGTACTGGCTCACCATCAGGCCCAGCGCGTAGGCGATCTCGGTGCCGTTGGTGAGACGCATGCGGCGGGTGAGTGAGTCCACGACGGCACTACCGAGCGTCTTGCGGGTGAGATGCTCGTTCCACGTGAGCCAATCGCCGATCGTCGTCCAGAGGCCGCCCGCGCCGATCACGTTGTCGTTGGGCATATCGATGTGCCAACCATCAGGCGCACGACGATACGCCTGCGCCAGCCCCGCGACCACACGCGTGTAGTCGCCGCGCCACGACGTGTTGGTGAGCCCGAGCGGCGTGAAGATGCGCTTCGTCGTGAAGGATTCGAAGTCCATGCCGCTCACGCGTTCCACGAGGGTGCGCGCGAGCAGAAAGCCCGAATTGGTGTACGAGTAGTGATCGCCGACCGGATAGTTCAGCGCCTGCTGATCGGTGATGATCTTGAACACGTCCGACTGGGTGTGCACGCGCGTGCCGCGCGGCCATCCCTGCCAGGCGACGAGATTGCTCCACTCGCGCAGGCCCGTGGTGTGCGTGAGCAGGTGGCGCACCGTGATGACACGTCCGTAGTTCCGGAGCTCCGGCAGGTACGTACGCGTATCGTCGTCGAGGCGAAGCTTGCCGTCGGCCACGAGCAGCATCACGGCGGTCGCCGTGAATTGCTTCGCCACCGAACCCGATTCGAGCGTCGTGGAGGGCAGGATGGGCAGGCCAGCCGTGAGATTGGCCATGCCGTAGCCGCGCTCGAGCAGCGTGGTGCCGCCGCGGGCGATGCCCACGCCGCAGCCGGGGCTGTGGGTGCTGTTCCACGGGGCGAACACCCGGTCGGTGATCGCGATCAGCTGAGCCGTGGTGGGCTGCTGGGCCTGGACGTTCCGCGGGCCCATGAAGGTCGCGAGCGCCAGAGCGGCTACGGCGCGTGCGGCGGCAGGGGAGGGGAGAGGCATGCCGCGAAGCTACACCGTGGCGCGGCGGGCCACCATTTCGACGGGGGTGCCTCTTGGCAGCCGGCCGGTGGTGCCAACGTCCTCGCTCCGGAATTGACGCGCGGGGTAAGTTGCAGGCATGCCGATTTACGTCTACGAAACGATGCCCTCGGCGCCGGACGCTGCGCCCGAGCGGTTCGAACTCCGTCAGTCGATGGCCGAAGCCCCGCTGACGATGCACCCGGAGAGCGGGGTGCCCGTGCGCCGGGTGTTGTCCGGCGGTCTGGTCACGTTCACCAACAGTCAGTCGGGTGATGCGTGCGGGGTACCGGGCGGGGCCCCGCGGGGCGGGTGCGGCAGTGGAAACTGCTGCATGAACTGACGGGTTAGGCACGCATGCCAGCCAAGAAATCGCCAGCCAAGAAAGCGCCCAAGTCGATGCCGTACGAGCAGGGGGCATGGGCGCACGTGTTCGCGCCGCGTGCGCCGGGCGAGCGTCGCTACTGGCTCATCAAGTCTGAGCCGGACGTGTTCTCGTTCGAGGATCTCGAGCGGGCGCCCAAGCAGACGACCTGCTGGGACAGTGTGCGCAACAGCAGCGCGCGCAACTTCATGCGTGACGGCATGAAGAAAGCTGATCTCGCGTTCTATTACCACTCGAACGCCGAGCCGTCGGGGATCGTGGGGATCTGCGAAATCGTGCGCGAAGGCTATCCCGACCACACGGCATGGGATCCCTCACACGACTACTTCGACGAGAAGAGCGATCCCGACATGCCCACCTGGTACATGGTGGACGTGAAGGCGGTGAAGCCGTTCAAGACCATGGTGGCCCTACCGGAGATCAAGGGTGACCCGGCACTCGCCGAGATGGCACTCGTGAAGGTGGGGCGCCTCTCCGTGGTCCCCGTGACGCCGGCCGAGTGGGAGTACCTCTGCGCACTCGGCGGCGTGGCGTGATCGGCAGGCGGTCGCGCGTCAGGGTTTGACGCGCGACCCGGTTACTGGCGCCGCGTCGCCAGATCCCATCATCAGTCCTTCGATTTCGCGCTGCATGTCGCCGGTGAGCGTGTCGCCCGTCGCGCGCAGGTTCCAGGTGACCTTCACCTGACGGACCATCTCTTCCCCGTTCATGTTCAGGCGCGCCTCCTGCCGCTGCAGGAAGGTGGCGCCGTCGCCGTTCGCACGGCCACTGAGGGTGAACGGCTTGGGGAGCGGCGCGCCATCGCTGCGGCTCTTCACCTCGAACGACGCGAGGAGCGAGTCGCCCGACGGGACCACCGAGAGCGTGCCCGTCGCCTTGATGATGCGCACGTCGTCATTCTGGATCATGCGGCCGAGCTCCCATTCGATGTTCCAGCGTCCGGCAAGCGACGGGGCGGTTTGTGCGGCCAGCGGCGTCGTCGACCACGCGAGGGCCAGGGAAGCGGTGAGCAGAAGGGTACGAAACATCAGGGGTGTCCGGAAAAGGTTGACTGATCTGACACAATCTTCGATCCGAAGGGTTGCCACCATTGCTGATCCTGCTCAGCGCTTGCGCGCCCGCACGTACTGATCGGGCCACGGCCCGTCGTCACCCAGGGCATGCGCCGCCTCGAGCGGCCAACGCGGGTTGCGCAGCAGTTCGCGCGCAAGCAGCACCAGATCCGCCTCGCCGTTGGCGACGATGGCGTCTGCCTGATGCGGTTCGGTGATGAGCCCCACGGCGGCGGTGGCAATGCCCGCCTCACGCTTCACACGCGCCGCGAAGGGGACCTGATAGCCCGGGCCCACGGTGATCTGCTGGTGCGCCGCGAGCCCGCCCGACGACACGTCGACGAGGTCCACCCCCAACGTGCCGAGCACCTTCGCCAGCGCCACGGATTCGTCGACCGTCCACCCACCCTCGGCCCAGTCGGTGGCCGAGATGCGTACGAACAGCGGCCACGTGTCGGGCCAGATCGTCCGCACGGTGCGCGTGACGTCACACAGCAGGCGGATGCGGTTCTCGAACGAGCCGCCGTACGCGTCGGTGCGCTGGTTCGACAGCGGCGACAGAAACTCGTGGAAGAGATAGCCATGGGCGGCGTGCAATTCGGCCACCTTGAACCCGGCTTCGAGGGCACGCTGCGCCGCGAGACCAAACGCTTCGATAAGCGCTTCGATCTCGTCGAGCGACATCGCCTGTGGCTGCGCGTACTCGGGGGAGAAGGCGATGGCGCTCGGCGCCTTTACCCGCCAGCCACCTTGGTCAGGGGGCACCATGCCGGTCCCCTCCCACGGACGCTTCGTGCTCGCCTTGCGGCCGGCGTGCGCGAGCTGAATGCCCGCCACCGTTCCGTGCGCATGCAGGAAGTCCGTGATGCGACGCAGCATGGGAATGTGCTCATCGCGCCAGATCCCGAGGTCGGACGGAGAAATGCGCCCTTCCGGCACCACTGCCGCGGCCTCGGAAATCACGAGCCCCGCGCCTCCGGTGGCGAAGGCGCCGAGGTGCACGAGGTGCCAGTCCTCGGCGAAGCCGTCGGTGGAGGTGTATTGGCACATCGGCGACACACCGATGCGGTTGCGCAGCGTGAGCGCGCGCAACGTGAGGGGCGAGAAGAGTGCGGACATGCGAAGTTGCCGGTTCGGGTCAGGGGAGCGCGAAGGCAACATACACACCACCACTCGGTGCGCCGTTCTTGCCGCCACCGCACGCAATCACGAGGTACTGCTTGCCGTTCACCATGTACGTGCTCGGCGTGGCATTACCCGCGAACGGCAGCGTCGCTTCCCACAGCAGCGTGCCGTTCGTCTTGTCGAACGCACGGATCTTGTTGTCGTAGGTCGTGGCGGCGATGATGAGCAGCCCGTTCTCCGTGACGACCGCGCCGCCGTAGCTGTCGGTCCCCGTGTTCTTCACGCCCTTTGCGGCCAGCTTGGGATACTCGCCGAAGGGAATGGACCACGCGATGGTGCCCTTGTTGAGATCGATCGCGTTGAGCGTCCCCCACGGCGTCTTCACCCCGGGATAGCCCTCGTGATCAAGGAAGATGTCGAAGTAGGCCGTGCGGTAGGGCAGGGCGTAGGGATTGGGCGCCGCCGCGACCTTGGCCTTCGTCGCATCCTTGCCGGTCACGAGGTAGTTCACGATGTCGTTGATGGCCCCGCCATCCATCGCGGCCCCGAAGCCCGGCATACGCCCGCTGCCTTCCCGCACCATCTGCGCGATCTGCTCGCGTGAGCGACGGGCGGCGATGCCAAGCAACGACGGCCCCATGGCCGAGCCCTTGCGGGTCGCGCCATGACAGCCGGCGCAGTTGGCGCTGTACAGCGACGCGTCGCTACGCGGCACCAGCTTGAGGAGCCACGCCATTTCGTTCGAGTTCACGTACAGCAGCCCGGTCTGCGGATCGAACGCTGGCCCGCCCCATTCACCACCACCGTCCACGCCGGGATAGATGATGATCCCCTTGCCATTGGGGGCCGTGTACGGATGCGGCGTGTTGTATTCGGTGAACGTCTTGAGCGCGGCGCGATACGCCGCCGGTGTGCGGCGCGTGAGATCGTTGCGCGTGAGTTGCTGACGCGCGAACGGCGGCGGATTCACCGGAAAGCGCTGCGTGGGCGACACCTGCTCACCGGGGAGCGCCTGTTGCGGCATGCGCCGCTCTTCCACCGGAAACATCGGCGCACCGGTGACGCGATCGAACAGCCAGGTGTGTCCCGTCTTGGTGATCTGCGCCACGGCGTCTACCGGCTTGCCGTCGCGCTGCACCGTCACGAGCACCGGGGCCGCCGGGAGGTCCCGATCCCACACGTCGTGCTTGAGCACCTGATAGTGCCAGAGGCGCTGCCCGGTCTTCGCGTCGAGGGCGATGACGCTGTTCGCGTAGAGGTTGTCGCCGGCGCGATTGGCGCCGTAGAAGTCGTAGCTGGCCGATCCGGTGGCGGCGAATACCATGCCGCGCTGCGCGTCGAGTGTGACTCCGCTCCACGCGTTGGCGCCGCCGGCGATCTTCCACGCCTCGGCGGGCCAGGTGTCGTAGCCGGCTTCACCCGGATGCGGGATGGTGTGGAAGCTCCACACCTGCTTGCCGGTGGTGATGTCGAAGGCGCGAATGTCGCCGGGCGCGCTGGGGAGCTGCTCGGGGACGGTGCTGCCCATGATGAGCAGATTGCCGTACACCACACCCGGAGTGGACGCGCTCACCGACAGCCCTTCGGTGTTGCGCCCGAGCCCCTCGCGCAGGTCTACCCAGCCGTTGGTGCCGAACGAGGGGATGGGCTGGCCCGTCTTGCGGTCGAGCGCGTAGAGGCGATTGCGATAGTTGAACAGCACGCGATCGCCGGTCACCACCACGCCGCGGTGCCGGATGCGCGAGGTGGGTGGTGCCCCGTTCTGCGGGTCGAAGCGCCACAACTGCTTACCGCTCGACGCATCGAGCGCGAACACCTGCAACTTGGGCGTGGTCGCGTACATGACCCCGTCGATGACGATGGGGTTCGCCTGCATTTCCGATCCGGGGAAGGCGTCGCCCGTGTCGAACGTCCACGCCACCTTGAGCTGCTTCACGTTGGCCGGGGAGATCTGCGACAACCGGCTGTAGTGCGTGTGGTCGTCATTCCCGTGGTACACGGGCCAGTCGGCGTTCTGGGCCGCGGCGGTGGCGGCCGCGAGCGGGAGGGCCAGGAGGGCGTGGGAGAGGCGCATCCCGAGAAGGTACTGCGCGGGCACCAGGGGAGCATCGTATGCGTTTGCCGCCGGTGGCGCCGTACGCCACTCGGTCCGGACCCACTAAAAGCGATCACTCATGCGTCTTTGCATTGCACTTCGTTCCTCCCTGTCACTGGCCTTCGTGTCGCTGCTGGGGGCCTCCCTGGGCGCCCAGAGCGGTCCGCCGCCGGGCATTCGCCCGGGCGCCGGTGGTCCTCCCGGCGGCATGGGGCGGCCGGCCATGGCAGCCCCCGATTCGAATACGCTGCAGTCCCAGGCCATCCGCGTCTTCCTGGACTGCCAGGGACGCATTCGCGGCTGTGACCGCGACTTCATCGTCACAGATGTGAACTTCGTGAACTGGATGCGCGACCGGTTTGACGCCGACGTGCAGATCCTGGTGTCGGGGCTCACCAACGGCGGTGGCGGGACCGAGAACACCATCACCTTCATCGGCCGTCGCAAGTTCGAGGGGATGGCCGACACGCTGGTGCTCAACACGCTGCCCAACGACCCCGACGACCGCATCCGTCGCGAACTCGCCCGTGTGTTCAAGCTCGGTCTCGCGCGCTACGTGGCCAAGTCGCCCATCGCCGCGCGGTTGCAAATGGCGTACATCGCGCCCTTCGGCCTGCAACAGCAGCAGGCGTCGGCGGCGAATCTCAAGGACAAGTGGAACCTCTGGACCTACACCACGAACTTCAACGCGTTCGTGCGCGCCGAGGACCAGCAGCAGTCCATCAACGGCTCGCTGTCGTTGTCGGCCAATCGGGCCACCGAGGCGTGGAAGCTCAACTTCTCGCTCAGCGGGAACGTGAACGAGCAGCGCTTCGAAATTCCGGAGCGGGGCGGACGGCCCGCGTTCACCGTGCGCAACGAGCAGCGCACGTACAATGCCAACTCGCTGATCGTGCGGTCGCTGTCGTCGCACTGGTCGGCGGGGCTCAAGCTGGGCGCCGGGTACTCCGACTTCCTCAATCAGGATCTGGCGCTGCGTGCGCAGCCGGCGGTCGAATACAACATTTTCCCGTGGTCCGAGCAGACGCGCCGGCAGCTCACGTTCCTCTACAACGTGGGGCCGAACTACTACAACTACCAGCGGACCACGGTCTTCAACCGTGACACCGAAACGCGGTTCAGTCAGCAGGCGACGGCGTCGTTCGTGGCGCGGCAGTCGTGGGGATCGAGTAACCTCTCACTCGACTGGCTCAACTACCTGCACGACTTCAACCGGCACGCGCTGACGCTGAGCGGTAATGTCGATCTTCGTCTGGGCCGTGGATTCTCGCTCAACATCGGCGGGTCGGCGGCCAGGATCAACGACCAGATCTACCTGCCGCGCGCGGGTAACACCGAAGAGGAGATTCTGCTGCAGCGTCAGGCGTTGCAGACGGGCTTCCGCATTACCACGAACATCGGCATCCGGTATACTTTCGGTTCCATCTACAACACCATCGTGAACCAGCGCTTCAGCAGCCTGGGCGCGAGCGGTGGTCGGTTCTCGTTCTTCTTCTTCTGAGTTCCCGCGACAAACGGGGAGGTACCACTCGTGCAGCGACGTGATTTTCTCCAGAAGGCCGCGGCGCTGGCGGCACTCCCCGTAGTCGCCCCGTTGGTGTCATCATCGTCAATGGCATCGCCGTGGGCTGGCCGTCAGAAGAAGCCGCTCGTGGTGAATGGCGCGCGGCTCAATGGCTGGCTGGCCCAGTTCGATCGTATCGGCCGTACCGCCGGCGGCATCAATCGCGTGGCGTACTCCGAGGCCGATCTGGCGGGGCGCGCCTTCACGCGCGAGCTCTTCGCGCAGAGCGGGTTGCAGCTACGCCTCGACACGGCCGGCAACATGCTGGCCCGGGTGCCGGGCACCGACGCGTCGAAGGCGCCGATTCTCATCGGGTCCCACGTGGACTCCGTGACCGACGGCGGCAATTACGACGGTCCGGTGGGCTCCTTCGCCGCCATCGAGGTGGCGCGCTCGCTGGCCGAGCAGAAGGTGCGGCTGCGTCACCCGCTCGAAGTCGTCGTGTGGCAGAACGAAGAGGGCGGCACGATCGGCAGCAAGATCGCTGTGGGGCTGCTCACCCCGGCCGATCTCGAGAAGGTGGCACGCAGCGGCAAGACGGTGCGCGAGGGCATCGGCATCATCGGCGGCGATGTGTCGCGCCTCAACGAAGCGGTGCGCAAGAAGGGCGACATTGCCGGCTACATCGAGCTCCACATCGAGCAGGGCGGCCTGCTCGAGAAGGCCAGCCGGCAGATCGGCGTGGTGGAAGGGATTGTGGGGCTGCGCTGGTTCGAGATCACCATCACCGGCTTCTCCAATCACGCCGGCGCCACGCCCATGGATCAGCGGCAGGATGCCATGCTCGCCGCCGCGAAGTTCACGGTGGCGGTGAACGACGCCATTCGCAGTGAATCAGGTCGGCAGGTGGCCACGGTGGGGCGGCTCAACGTCACCCCCAACACCACCAACGTGATCCCGGGCCAGGTGGTCCTCACCGTCGATCTGCGCGATCTCGACCAGAACAAGATCGACCGGTTCACCGCGCGCTTCGAGCAAATCGCCCGCGAGATCGGGGCCGCTACCAGCACGAAGTTCGCGTTCACGCAACTCGTGAACAGCGCGCCCGCCATCTCCGATTCGCGTATCCTGACCGTGATCGAGTCCAGCGCCACCGCTCTCGGCTTGTCGCATCAGCGCATGCCGAGCGGGGCGGGCCACGACGCGCAGGAAGTGGCGCACATCGCGCCGATGGCGATGATCTTCGTGCCGAGTGTGGGCGGGATCAGCCACTCGCCCAAGGAGTTCTCGCGCGCCGACGACATCGCGAACGGGGCGAATGTGTTGATGAACGCGGTGGTCGCGGCAGACCGAGTGATGGAGTAGGGCGACCTACGGTTCATTCGACTACCAGCAGACGGCAGACGGCAGGCACTACAGCACGCAGTGTCGGAGGAATTCGGTAGAACAACCCGGCGGCATGCGCTGCGCGCGCCGCCGATACGGAACCGCAAAGGAAATCGGGGGCGCCGCAAAGCGGCCGCCCCCGTTTTGTTCTACCGCATTCCTCCCAAACTGCGTGCTGTAGTTCCTGCCGTCTGCCGTCTGCAGTTCGTCGCACGCACCACGCCTAGCCAATCCCCAACCCCGCAAAAAACTCCAAAACCCGCCCATCCACCTGCACATCATCACGATCCAACGCCCGCTGCAGCGTCACCCCCTCCATCGTCCGGCTCCGGCTCAGCGCCACGTACGTCTGCCCGGCCGAGAACGCGCCGCGGCCAAGGTCCACGTGCACCCGGTCGAAAGTGAGCCCCTGCGATTTGTGAATGGTCACGGCCCACGCGAGTTGCAGCGGCAGCTGGCGATAGCGCCCCACGCTGCGCGTGCGCAGCTCGCCGTCTTCATCCACCCAGTACTCCTGCTGCACCCACTCCTGCGCCGTCACCGTCACCCGTGATCCGTCGTCGAGGCGCACCCGTACCTCGTCGTGACCAATGTGCTCCACGTACCCCAGCGAGCCGTTCACCCACGCCTGCTCGGGATCGTTCTTCAC
>NZ_JBIJAW010000246.1:0-5048 GCF_044345575.1 Gemmatimonas sp. | reverse complement strand
CGGCGAGATACACGACCCCCATACCGCCACGACCGATCTCGCGCAGCAGGCGGAACTCGCCACTGAGCGCATGCGCCAGAGCCGGTGCCGGTTCCGGCCAGGTGAGGGCGTCCGTGTTCATGCGATCATGGGGAAGAGAGGCGTGTACGCCGTCCCTTCAAGTTACCCAAAGGCCGCGCAATGGAAGCGTCGGGTCTGCGCCGCTTGTGGCAAGCCCGGCAACTACTTGAGCGGCGCCTTGACGATGTGAAACGTGTTCTGTCGGCCGAACGCCCAGCGCACCTTGCCGTTGGCGTCGATGATCACGTCTTCTTCCTGCGCCGAGCGAACCTGCTGGTTGTTCCATTCGGGTACGGGCGTGGTAGCCTGCAGCTCGATGGAGTACCACATGCCCGGGATGAGCTTGTGGTCGCCGCGCCCCGGCACGCCGTCCTGGTAATCCCAGAGTCCCACGAGGGCACCGGCCCCGTGGCCGTTGAGCCCGATGGGGTGCGAGTACTCAGTGCCGTCGATGCCTTCGCCCTTCATGCGCGTGAGCACGGCCTTGAGCACCTCGTTGCCAGTACGACCAGGCTTGAGCTCTTCGATGGTGAGGTCCTGCAGGCGGTTCGAGTTGGCGAGCGCCTTCTTGATCCCCGCCGGTACGTCCGTCTCACCGGGCTTGAGCACGTAGCCCATGTGCTGGGTGTCGGTATTGAGGCCCATGGCCGTGACACCGAAGTCGCAGTGCAGAATGTCGCCCGCGAGAATCGTCGGATTCACGCCCACCAGTTCGGGGCTGCCGAAGGCGCGCTGCACTTCCACGCTGGGCTGGAACCAGGTGGAGAGGCCGAGGTCGGCGAGCCGCTGACGCATCCACCACACCACATCGTCGGCCTTGGTCACGCCGGGCGTGATAACCTTGCTGGAGAAGGCTTCGCTGATGATGTCCCACGCCACGCGATTGAGCTCACGGAAGGCGGCTTCCTCTTCGGGCTGGCGCGCGGCGATGAGGTCGACGGCGAGCGCTTCGGCGTTCACCACCTTGCCGGCCCACTGCGGCCCGAGGGCTTCGAGCATGCCTTCCTTCTCGCCGCTCGCGAGACCGTCGGCGAAGGCGAACGTGCGCGACGTGTTGATGGCGATCTTCTGCGGCTTGCGCTCCTCGATGACCTGCTTGAGGATCTGCCACTGCTCGTCGCCCCAGAGTTCAGCCTGCCGCGAATTCTCGCGGCTCCCCGCTGCGGGCGCGGCCACCGGCTTCATGCTGCGTACGGCCTTGAACACGTTCCCCTGCGAGGTACCGCCGAGGGCGATGCGCTCGATACCCTGCTGCGGTCCGCGATCGAAGAACACGTAGATGGTGCGACGGCGCGCCGCGAACGTGGTGGGCGACGTGATGGCGCGGAACACGGGATCTTCGTTGTACTCGCGCATGGGCACGACCCACATATCCACCTTCTCACGGCGCATGAGGGCGGGGAGCGTGCGCTCCATGCGCAGCTCGAACCACTTCTGCTGCTGCATGGCCTGATCGCGCAGCAGTCCGAAGGGGCGCAGCGTGTCGGCCGCGGGCGAGCCGCTGGTGCGCGTACCCGGAGTGGCCGGGAAGGCGATGGGCTGGGCGGAAACCGCGGCGGGGGCGAGGGCGGCGGAGATCGCGAGGGCGGCGATAGAGAGGCGCATTGGCGAGTTGGCGTTGGATCGGAGTTGTGGCAACAGCAAACGGCAGACGGCAGACGGCAGGAACGACAGTTCGCAAACGGGGGTCACTACGCGGGGTGTTGAGCCTGCTTCCTACGCCCTGCGTCCTTCCTTTCAACCAGCGGCCGTTGACCGTTGGTCGACGGCTTTTCTGACCAGCTGGACGACGAGGGCGAGGACGAGCGCGAAGATGGCGATGGTGAGCCCGCGCTGCCACAGTGTTTGCGCGGCCATGGGCCACCAGTCGCCCCAGCCGGCCATCTGCGAGCCGTAGCGCTCGCGCCCGAAGACGATGAGTACGGAGCTCATCCCCATTTCCACGACGAATTCGATGAGGGAGAACGCCAGGGCACGCCGAGGCCAGCGCTTGACCGGGTAGTTGCCGAGGTGCCAGGTGAGCATACCACAAAGGAACAGCACACCCAGCGTGAGCCCGGCCACGAAGAACAGCCAGCTGCCGCTTCCCAGCATGATGGCGCGCCAAACGCGCAGCACGAGCCCGGTGATGCCGGCAGGCTCGATGGTGCGAATGGCAAAGGCGCGCAGCGGGTGAAGCTTCTCCTCACCCCAGTGGATCACGTCGCGCGGGAAGAAACGGGACATGCGGGCAAGCTACGCGCGGGAGCGGGGGGCGCTAGTACGGTGCGTCGTGGGGGCTGGGGTGGACTACGCGCGATCGACTACGCGTTGGCGCCTACGCGTTGGGAAAAACGCGTTGGAACGGACGCATTGGCACGAACGCGGAGGGGCGCGGGCGACAACGCGGGCGACAACGGGGCGCGCCTCGGCCTTCGGCCGTTGGCGCGCGGCGTGGGTGCCAGCGTGGGTGCCGGCGTAGGCGACAGCGTATCTCCGCGTTTGTGCCAACGCGTAGGTTCCAGTGCGTTCGTGCCAACGCGTTCGTGCCAACGCGTTCGTGCCAACGCGTAGTCGACCACGCGTAGGCAACGACGCCCAGACAAAACGTGCAGACAACGACGCGCAACCCACGACGCGCCACTTCCCCCTACTTCACCACCCCGAGCAGAAAGCCCAGACTTTCCGGCACGTGCGCGCGCCAGTAGTCCCATGTGTGCGCGCCCGGGTACTCCGTGTACGTGTGGGGGATGCCGAGTCGGGTGAGCGCGGCGTCGAAGTCGCGGTTCTGCGCGACCCACGTGTCGCTCACGCCGATATCGAAGCGGAGCGCGGGGAGCCGGGCCTCCTGGCGCTGTGCACGCGCCTGCAACCGCTCAGCCATCACCTGCGGGTCGCGCGCGCGCCAGGCGAGCATGTCGTTGCCGAACACGGCGCGCAGCGACGGCCACAGGTGGCGGACGCCGGCGCCGAGTTCCTGCATGGTGCGCCCGTAGCGGGCCGAGTCAGTAGGGGTCGCGCCAATTCGCAGGCGCGGCGACAGCACCCCGGAATGACTCGCGGCGGCGGCAAAGCGGTCGGGGTAGGCGAGGGCCAGCGTGATGGCGCCGTAGCCGCCCATACTCAGCCCCGCGATCCCACGGCTCTCGCGGGTGGCACGGGTGCGATACGTGCGATCCATGTATCCCACGATGTCGTGCGCCACGTAGTCGTCGTAGTGGGGCCACGGCACGCAGTAGGTGGCGGCAGGCTCGCGGCGCACGGTGTCGGCGGCGCACCCGGCGTCGGGCAGCGACGCCCACGTGGTGTACCAGCCGTCGTCACCGTCGGGCATAACCACGATGGCCTCGGGTAGACCGGCGGCGATGAGCGAGTCCATCACCAGTGGCAGGCGGCCAGCGCCGGCCCAGTCGCGCTCACTCCCACCGCGTCCGTGGAGATAGACGAGCAGCGGATAACGCTGCGTGCCGCGGCCGTACGACGGCGGCAGATAGACCGTGACGGACTTGGAGAGACCGAGAGACTGCGCCCACACCGTGTCGGTGCGGAGCTGGCCCCTTGGCGGTTGAACGGCGCGAGCTTGAAGGGCGCGAGCGGGAACGGCGCGAGCTGGTGGGGCGCTGGCTCGAAGGGCGCGGACAGCGGAAGCTTGAACTACGGGAGCTTGAACTACGAAAGCTTGGACAGCGGAAGCTCGCGGGGCGGAAAGGGTGACAACGGCACACACCGTCGCGACGATCGCCAGCCCGCGGGCCCCGCGTATCAGCACGCTCATCGAATGATCGTACCCAACCGACCCCAACGGATATCGGTGATGAACGGCAATGGCTTGTCGCTCTCATCAGCGCGATACGAGTAGTACACGAACACCGGGCGGCCGCGCACGTTCTCGCGCGGGACGAAACCCCAGTAGCGGCCGTCCTTGGAGTCGTAGCGGTTGTCGCCGAGCATGAAGAGCATGTCCTTCGGCACCACGAGCGGGCCCCAGTCGTCGAGCGTGGGCTGCGCGGGGGGATCGCCGGCGCTGCTCCCGCGCACCTCGAAGGGCTTCTGCCACTGGAAGAGCGGGTGCGAAAACCCACCGTCGCCCTTCTCGTTCTGCGACGCCGCAAAGCCCTGACGCTGCGGCATGCCGTTGAGATAGAACAGGCCGCCGCGCATCCACACGGTGTCGCCGCCCACCGCCACCAGCCGCTTCACCAGCGTGGGGTTGGGATCGTCGGGCTGGTCCACCTGCGTGGGCGACATGAACACCACCACGTCGCCGCGCTCGGGGTCGTCGTAGCCCGGCAGGTTGATGTCGGTGAACGGCACGTGCGGGCCGTACGCGAGCTTGTTCACGAACAGCCAGTCGCCCACCAGCAGCGTGGGGATCATCGAGCCCGACGGGATGCGATACGCCTCGAGGAGGAACGTGCGCACCACAAGGAAGATCGCGAGGGTGACCGCGATGGCCTTGAGGTTCTCCCACGAGAAGAAGCTGTCGCCGGAGCCGGCGGACTTGCCACTGCGAAGCGCCGAGACGGAGCTACCGCCGGCGTTGCCACTGCTGGAGGAGGCGGACTTCTTCGAGGCCACGGATATACGGGTAGGTGTTCCACGAGATCCGCAGGACGGCGACGCCCTCGGCGTCCCCGTCCCGGCGGTGGGACTTCGGAAATGTACAAGGGGCGCATCCGGATGGATGCGCCCCTTTCTCGTACGAGAACCGCCAGTCGCAGGTTACGACAGGTGCTTCGAAACGAGCTTGGTCATGTCGAACATGCTGACCGAGGCCTTGCCGCCGAACACCTTCTTGAGCTTGTCGTCGGCGTTGATCTGGCGCTTGTTCTTCTGGTCCTGGAGGCCGTGCTTCTTGATGTAGGCCCAGAGCTTCTTCACGACTTCGGTGCGCGGAAGCGGCTTGTCGCCGACCACGGCGGCAAGGTCAGCGCTCGGCTGGAGCGCCTTCATGAACGCCGCATTCGGCGTACGCTTCGCGGCCTTCTTGGCGGGCGCCTTCTTGGCGG
>NZ_JBIJAW010000001.1:0-50780 GCF_044345575.1 Gemmatimonas sp. | reverse complement strand
GCTGAGGTCGTGCGGTTGGAGATCGAAGTGGAGCAGCTGCAGAAGGCGCTGCTCCCGTTGCTCATTCCGCGCGACCCGCTCGACGATCGTCCGGCGATCATGGAAATCCGTGCGGGGACAGGCGGCGACGAGGCCGCGTTGTTCGCCGGCGACCTCGTGCGCCTCTACACGCGCTTTATCGAGCGGCGCGGCTGGCGCATCGAGGCCATCTCCTGGTCCGACGGGGCGGTGGGTGGCGTCAAGGAAGCGGTGTTCAAGGTGATCGGTGACGGCGCCTTCGGCGTACTGCGTTGGGAGAGCGGCGTGCACCGCGTGCAGCGGGTGCCGGCCACCGAATCGCAGGGACGTATTCACACCTCGGCGGCTACGGTGGCGGTGCTCCCGGAGGCGGAAGAGGTCGATGTCCGCATCGAGGACAAGGACCTCCGTATCGACGTGTTCCGCTCGTCGGGCCCCGGCGGGCAGAGCGTGAACACGACCGACTCGGCCGTGCGCATCACGCATATCCCCACGGGTATCGTGGTCTCGCAGCAGGATCAGAAGTCGCAGCTGCAGAACAAGGCGAAGGGGATGGAAGTGCTGCGCGCCCGGCTGCTCGACCTGCGCCTCTCCGAGCAGGAGGCGGAGCGCTCGCGCCTGCGCAAATCGCAGGTGAGCACCGGCGACCGGTCGGCCAAGATTCGCACCTACAACTTCCCGCAGGGGCGCGTGACTGACCATCGCGTGGGCGTCACACTGTACGATATCGACGGCGTGATGAACGGCGACATTGGCGGCTTCCTCGACGCTATCCAGTTGGCGAATGCCGAGGAGAGCCTCGCCGGGTGACGTTGCGCGAGGTGGTGCAGCGTGTGGTGTCGTTGATTGGCGAATGCGCGCAACTCGAGCCGGAGGTCCGTCAGGACGCTGCTCGCGAGGGGCGGTTGCTCGTCGCCGGGGTGCTGCACCTTTCTCCCGGCGAGTTGGCCCAGCGTCTCGTGGCCGAGCCGGCGCTGCGCGCGGGGGAGGCTGCCCACATCGAAATCGCGCTGCATCGACGGCTCCGTGGGGAGCCGCTGGCCTATGCAGTGGGCGAGGCCCCCTTCCGCGATCTTGTGCTGCGCGTGGACAGCCGCGTGCTGATTCCGCGCCCTGAGACCGAAGTGGTGGTGGAGGAGGTGCTGCAGGTCGCCGCCGCCGCCCCAGGCGGGCTGGCCGTGGACATCGGGACCGGGTCGGGGGCCATTGCGCTCGCCCTCGCCACCGAAGGGCGTTTCGATGCGGTGCTGGCTACCGATGTCTCCTTGGAGGCGCTCGCCGTGGCACAGGAGAACGCCGAATGGCTTCGGCAGCAGGGGGTGGCGATGGCTCCCGTCGAGTTCCGGCACGGGGCCGACTTGGCGCCGCTGCGGGCCCGGCTGGCTGACCACGAGAAGGCCCGTGTGATTGTCTCGAATCCCCCGTACATTGCGTACGAGGAAGCCGTGCGGCTGCCGGCCAGCGTACGCGACTGGGAGCCCACCCTGGCGCTGTTCGCGGCCAACGGGGGGCTCGCCCGGTATCAGGTGCTGGTGCAGGACGCTCGAGCGTTGCTGGAGCCCGGCGGGTGGCTGATCCTGGAGCTCGATGCGAACCGTGCGGCGCCCGTGGCGGCCATGGCCGCGGCTGCGGGGTATGACGTGGTGCAGGTCAAGCAGGACCTCGCGGGGCGTGACCGGGTGCTGTTGGCCCGCACGCCGCCGGAGTAACTCATTCCACGGCCGGGAGGCCGGATTCATGCTCGAAGACAAGGCGAAGGATCTCGGCCGCTCGATCGGCCAGAGCGAGGAATACAAGGCCGTGAAGCGCTCGAGCGACGCGCTCAATAACGACCGCGAGGCCACGACGATCCTTCGGCAGATGGAGAAGATCCGTCAGGACGCGCAGGCGATGATCGACCGCGGTGAGGAACCCACGGGCGACATGGAGCAGCAGCTCGACACGCTGCTGCAGCAGGTTCAGGTGAACCCGGCGTATCAGGCGGCCATCAGCGCACAGGACAACTTCGACAAGCTCATGCTGCGCGTGAACCAGTGGATTGCCGATGGCATCCGCACCGGTGCCGCGAGCCCGATCATTCTTGGCTGAGCGTTTGGCCGCCGCCGACATGGTCGACGACGCGTTGGACAGTCCGAGGGCCGACAGTGTGTCCCTCGCGGCGGCAGACCGTCGCGGGGTGTTCGTCGTGCTCGAAGGTGGCGAAGGGGCAGGCAAGACCACTCAGTGGTCACGGCTGGCCGACGCCTTGCGCGCGGTGGGGCACGACGTGGTTGCCGTTCGCGAGCCGGGTGGCACGCCGGCGGGCGACGCCATCCGTGCGCTGTTGCTCGATCCGGCGTCCCAGCTTGCCGCGGAAAGCGAGGCGCTCCTGTTCGCCGCCTCACGCGCGCAACTCGTGCGTGACGTGATCGCCCCCGCCGTGCAACGCGGTGCCGTGGTCATGGTGGACCGCTTCCTGCTCAGCACCTATGCGTATCAGGGGGCTGGTCGTGGGCTGCCCATGTCGTCGTTGCGGGCGGTGAATCATTTCGCCACAGGTGGCCTCGCGCCCGATCTCACCTTGCTGTTGTCGTTGCCCCTCGCTGAGGCGCAGGCGCGCATGCACGCGCGCGGGGCCGCCGATCGTATGGAGCGCGAGGATCTCGCGTTCCACGAGCGCGTGCGCGAGGCGTTCGATCGCGCCGTCAGCGCCGAATGGCAGGCACAGCATCCGGAAGTCGGTCCGGTGGTCGCGGTACCCGCTGAGGGTGCCGCCGACGCGGTGACCGGCCGTTGTCTGGAGGCGCTGGTGGCGCGGTGGCCTGAGCGGTTCGCCGCAGCGGCCACGGCGGCCCTCGGCGCGCTCTGAGTCCGTACAGCCTTCATGCCCGAAATTCTTCCCGACGCCCCCGCGGTTACCCGCCGTCCACTGCGCGCCCTCGTCGCGGCCCTCGGCTTCGGCGCGCTGCTTGGTGTTGGCGGCTGGTGGGCCGGCCGGGATCTCACCGCGGCGTCGCAACCGTCACGCGCGCCCCTCGGCGGCGCGCGTCTGTTCGATCAGGTGGTGGCCGCGATCGCGCAGAAGTATGTGGATTCCATCCCGCCCGACTCCATCTACGCGAAGTCGGTCACGGGTATGCTCAACGAACTCGACGATCCGTTCACCTCGTTCCTCACGGAAGATCGTGTCCGTCGGTTGAGCGAACAGATGAACGGCACGTTCTCGGGGATCGGCCTGCAGGTGGACATCCGTGACGGATGGCCCATCGTCATCGAGCCGCTGATCGGCGGGCCGTCGGAGCGGGCCGGCATTCTCGCGGGTGACCGTATCGTGCTCATCGGCAAGGAAAGCACGAAGGATCTCGATCGTGAGGAAGTGCTGCGACGATTGCGCGGCCCCACCGGGACAACGGTCGCGTTTACCGTGGAGCGGGAGAACCAGCGGCAGGTGTTCACGCTCACTCGCGACAAGGTGCATCTGCGGGCCGTGCAGCGTGTCGCGCTGCTGCAGAATGGTGTGGGCTACCTGGACGTGAACGTCTTCAACGCGTTCACCGCCGACGAAGTGGCTGCGGCCATTGATTCCCTGGTGAAGATGGGCGCGCGGTCCATGGTCATGGACCTGCGTGGTAACCCGGGCGGCCTCCTGGAGCAGGGGGTGGCTGTCGCCGAGCTGTTCCTCGACCGCGGGCAGAGCATCGTGCAGCTGCGCGGACGTGCCGGCGTTCCGCCGCAGACGTTCACCGACTCCCAGCCGCAACGGTGGCCCACGCTGCCGCTGGCCGTGCTCGTCGATCGCTCGAGCGCGAGCGCCTCGGAGATCGTGGCCGGCGCGCTGCAGGATCACGATCGTGCGGTGGTGCTCGGTGTCACCAGCTTCGGTAAGGGGAGCGCGCAGAATGTCTATCCGCTCTCGAACGGCAGCGCATTGCGGCTCACCATCGCGCGCTGGTACACGCCGGTGGGGCGCAGCATCAATCGTCCAGTGGAGCGGCCGCAGGACGATGAGATCGATCCGGACACAGGCGGCGTATCGCTACCCGACACCATCAAGCCGCGTTTCCGTACCGATGCCGGACGCACGGTCTTCGGCGGCGGTGGCATCACGCCCGACGTGATCGTGGGTGACACGATCACGCCGCAGCCGGTGCAGGTGCTTGCCCGCGCGATGGGGCGGAATCTGGGCGCCTACCGTGATGCGCTCAGCAAGCACGCCCAGCAGCACCGTCGCACGATGAAGTCACCGGGCGATCCGGTGACGCGGGCCGATCTCGACGACATCTACGCGGACCTTGTGCAGCGGAAGGTCGCGCCGCCGCGCGCGGTGTACGACGCCGCGGGACCATGGATCGCGCGGTCGCTGGGCTACGAGATGGCGCGCGTGTCTTTCGGCAGTGATGCCGAATTCCTGCGACGCACGCAGGACGATGCGACGCTCCAGCGCGCGACGCAGGTGCTGCAAGGCGCCCGCACTCCGCGCGATGTGTTCGGCAATCTCGAAACGCGGCGCGCCGTCACGGTGCCTTGATTCGCGGTTCCCCTCCCGGGGAGAAGAGGGGAAAAGGGGGAACTGACAATAGGAGAAAAGGGAAAAGGGAGAAAAGGAGACATCACATGATGTCCAACTCCTTTTCTCCCTTTCCCCTTTTCTCCCAATATCAGTTCCCTCCTTTCTCCACTTCTCCGGAGAACCAGGGAGGACTACAGCCCGGCGATCTTGGTCGAGACTTTCACGCCCTTGGGCACGCTGAACTTGAAGGCGTCGCCGGGGAGCGTGGCGTCGGGTGACCACGACGTGAGCGTGATGGTGCGGTCGACGCCCTGACCGTCGATGACCTGCACGCGCACCGGGCGCGGCTCCTTCTCGTCGAGCCACAGGGTGGCCTTCTGGAACGGCACCGTGTTGGGATTGCGCGGCAGCAGTTGTACGCGACGCGTGGTACGGCCGTCGATGGTTACCACATCTCCGCCGGAAATCACGAACGCACGCTTGGGGGTGTCGAGCAGCTGACCCAGCAGGTCAGCCACGATGGCGCCGTCGGCATCGCCCGGCAGCTTGAGTACGCGACCCGGCGCACTGCTCGGCAGATACACCCACAGCGTCTTGCCGTCGCCGACGATGCGGTCACCGGCGGGCTGGGTGAACGTGATGCTTACCTTGCCCGGCCGCTCCTGCAGGAACACGCCCTTGGCGCTGGCCGAACGCCCGAGCAGCGGGTTGGTGATCTTCTGCTCGAAGTTGGCTTCGAGCGTCCGCGTGTCCTTCCACGCCCTCGCGATGCGGTCGTATGCCGTCTCGGCGCCGGTTTGGGCCGGCAGCGGCGCGGTGGTCGCTGCCGAGAGCGCGATCACGAATGCGGAGTACGTCAATTTCGTCATGTGCTCGAATACCCGTGTCGATGAAGCAGGTGCCGTAACTCACGCACCCGGCGGGGGCGTCACCGAGCGCCCGATCGCCGCCGCAATCGTGCGTAGCTGCTTCACGAGCTCATCGAACTGCGCCGGATACAGCGACTGCGCGCCGTCGGACAGCGCCTTTTCCGGAGTGGGGTGCATCTCCACAAGAATACCATCGGCACCGGCAGCCACCGCCGCGCGCGCCATCGGGGTGACCTTGTCACGCAGCCCCGTCCCGTGACTCGGATCGGCCACTATCGGGAGATGCGAGAGCTTTTGCACCACCGGGATGGCGGTCAGATCAAAGAGATTGCGCGTGGCGCTGTCGAACGTGCGCACGCCGCGCTCACAGAGAATCACGTTGGGATTCCCTTCGGCGAGAATGTACTCGGCGCTCAGCAACAGGTCGTTGATCGTGGCCGCCATGCCGCGCTTGAGCAGCACCGGCTTCTTGAGCGTGCCCACGTGCCGCAGCAGCGAGTAGTTCTGCATGTTGCGCGCACCGATCTGGATGCAGTCGGCGTACTCTGCCACCATGTCGGCGCCGCGTTCGTCCATCGCCTCGGTCACGATCGCGAGCCCGGTCTCCTGCCGCGCCAACGCAAGCAGTTCCAGCCCCTGCTTGCCCAGCCCCTGAAACGCGTAGGGGCTCGAGCGCGGCTTGAAGGCGCCACCACGCAGCGCGGCGCCACCCGCGGCCTTCACCTGGCGCGCCGCCGTGAGAATCTGCGTCTCGTTCTCCACCGAGCACGGCCCCGCCACGATGGGCACATCGGTGCCGCCGAAGCGCACGCCCGGCGCGATTTCCACGATGGTGGTCTCCGGCTTCCACTCGCGCGACGCCTGACGGAACGGCTTCTGCACGATGAGCACGCTGGACACGCCTGGTAGCCCCTCGATGTACGACCAGTCCACCTTGGCGTCATCACCAAGAAGACCGATCGCCGTGCGGACTTCGCCCGGCAGCGGGAGGGGCTTGAAGCCCTGACGCGTGATCTCTTCGCAGACCCGATCGATATCGGCGGAAGAAGCGTTGGGCTGCATCACGACCAGCATGTCACGTCCTCGGAAAAACTCAGAAGTCGATGGACCAGCCATCGGTGGCACACACCACCGGGCCAGCGTAATGCTCCGCCACCTCGGCCGCGATGTCCACGGACTCGACGGGCGGATAGAAATGCGTGAGCACGAGCCGCTTTGCAGCCGCCTGTGCTGCCAACGCGCCGGCCTGCCGCGGCGTGAGATGCTCGCGAAGGGCCATGGTGTCGGGCAGGGAACACTCGGCGAGCAACAGATCACAGTCGCGCGCCCACGGGCCCAGCGATTCGCTCACTCCGGTGTCACCGGTGTAAACGAGCCGCTGCGTTCCTTCACTGATGGAATATGCTACGCTCTCGGCGGTATGCGGTACCGGATGTGCCTGCAACGCCACGCCGCCGGGCAATCGGATGATCTCATCGGGCAGGAGATCGCGCACCGTGAGTGGAAACCCTGGCGCCAGCATCCAGGCGCCATACACCCCCGCCATCCGTTCCAGCAGCGCACCGGTTCCTGAGGGCCCATAAATGGTCACGGGTGCACTCCGCGGCGGCAGCTGGCCCCAACGCCACCCCATGATGAGGAGTGGCAGATCGGCAATGTGGTCGGCGTGAAAGTGCGTGAGGGCGACATGCGTGATGCCACTCCAGTCGACGCCCAGATTGGCGAGGCGATGTACGGCCCCACTGCCGCAGTCGAGCAGCAACCGCACCTCGCCGCATTCGACGAGATGCGATGACGCCACGCGCGTGGGATGTGGGGCCGCGGTGCCCGTGCCGATGGTGGTCAGGCGCATGGGGTTACCGTCCCGTGAAGACGATCTTCCGATACGTCGGCGTGCCGTTGTCGGCGCGGAAGCGCGCGAGATATACGCCGGGAGCCACCGTTCGCCCGTCGGCCGCCGTGCCGTCCCACACGAACCGGTTGTCGCAATTGCTCGCGGCGCCCGGCGCCCCGCGACCGTATCGCCCCGCGTCGAATCGCTCGATACCATCGTCGGCGGGCACGATGCGCTTCACCAGATTGCCGCGCAGATCGAGCACGTCGAGCGAGACCTTCACGCCGCTCTTCCCCACATCGAACCAGAAGCAGGTGGACTGCGTGGCCGCCGTGGGAAAGGGATTGGGAAAGTTCTGGTATGACAGGGTGGTCGTGGGCAGCGGCGGGTCGGTGATGACGAAGCTGCCCTGACTGTACACGCGAACGTTCGCGCCGTTGGGGAGCGACGCGCGCACGTTCCAGCGGTACGAGGTGTTGGCCTGCAGGTCGGTGAAGGAACGGAAGGTGGTGTCGCGCACGCCACTCACGGCGACTTCCGGTCGCCCGGCGGTGGTAATCTCAAGATCGAAGCGCCACGGCCCGATGCTGCTCACCACCGGCGCCACCCGCCAGATCAGGAGGGGCCGGCGGATGTCGAAGGCGTTGCCCACCGGAGAATTGGGGGCGATGAGCGACAGCCACGCCGGTACCTGACGCGAACCCGAACTGTTCGACAGCGCCTGTGGACCGAGTGCGCTTCGCGCTGCCACGCGCCAGAACACCGTCGCCTCACTTGGCAGCGGGCGCGTGATCTGCACGCTGACCACCGTGTCGGCCGCATTGAACGTGCTGTCGAGCACCAACGCCGTGAAATCGGGCGTGGTGGAAACCTGCACCGTGTACTGGATGGGGCGGGCCGGGCCGAGCCCGATGGCGCGGACCTGGAGCAGCGGGGTGAGCGACGGCAGCACACCAGGGCCGGGGCCGTCCACGATCACCACCTGCGCCCGTAACGCCGAAGGGGCGAGACCCACTGTCAGCCACGACAGCAGGATCGCCCCCCAACGTGTCACCGCCCTACGGCTCGTCACGCCGGCGACGGCTCGGCTTCGGGGGATTCGTCCGCTTCGCCTGCCGTCACATCCGAGCCCGCATCAAATGCGCCGTCTGCCGCCGGCACATTGGCGGCCGACGATTCTTCGTCGATCGACGGGCCGTTACGCAGGCGCACACTCACGATGCTCGACACACCAGGCTCCTGCATCGTCACGCCATACACCGCATCGGCCGCTTCGCTCGTGGTGCGCGGATTGTGCGTGATGACGATGAACTGCGTACGTGACTTGAAGTCGTTGAGCATCTTCACGAAACGCCCGATGTTCTGGTCGTCGAGCGGCGCGTCCACTTCGTCCATGAGGCAGAAGGGGCTCGGCTTGGTGAGGAAGATGCCGAAGAGCAGCGACAGCGCCACGAGCGCACGTTCGCCACTCGAAAGCAAATGAATGCGCTGCGTCTTCTTGCCGCGCGGTGACGCATGCACTTCGATATCGCAGTCGAGCGGCGCATCGGGATTCTCGAGGCGCAGATCGCACTCGCCACCGCCGAACATGCGCAGGAAGATCTGGCGGAAGTTCTCGCGCACCTGCGAGAAGGTGGCCAGGAACAGCTCGCGTGCCGTGCTGTCGATTTCGCGAATGGCCTGATGCAGCGACTGCTTGGCTGCCACGAGGTCATTGCGCTGGCTCGTGAGGAACTCGAGACGACGCTGTTCTTCCTCGTGCTCCTCGATGGCCAGCGGATTCACCGGCCCCAACTCGTCGAGTGCGCTACGCAGCGTCGCCGCTTCGGTGCGCAGTTCGTCGGTGGGGAGGTCGAGCTCCTCGAACCCGGTGAGCAGGTCGTCGAGCGACCGACGCCATTCCGTTTCGAGACGCGACTTGATAGTCTCGCGACGGCCGGCGAGCTCGGTGTGGCGAAGCTGGGCCCCATGCAGCTGCTCGCCCAACGCCGTGGCGCGACGACGCGCTTCATCGAGCGTGGTTTCGCACGCATCAGTGGCGTGCGTCGCGGCCGCCACGGCGCGCTCCGCCTCCGCCAGCCGCCCGTCGGCGTCGGCGAGATTCTTCTGCTCGGTGTCGAGCTCCGCCCGCCAGCCATCGAGCTGCTGCGCAAGATTCTGGTCGGCTTCGCTGAGCGTGGAGAGCTCACGGGCCAGCGCTTCGATACGCGCAGCCGCGGTGCTGTCCTCCTCGAGCAGGCGCTTCTCGCGATCGATGGCCACGCTGAGACGCGCCTGTGCCTGTGCCTGTGCCACCTGCCAGGTCGCGCGGGCCTCGCGCGCCTGCTCCTGATCGCGCTCGGCAAGGCTCAGCTCTTCACGCGCCGTGGTGATGTCGGTGTCGGCCTCACCGGCGCGGGCATGCAGTGCTTCCGCCTGCTGTGCCAGCTGCTTGGTGCGCTGCTCGAGTTCTTCCAGCCGCGCTACCAGGCGCTCCGCCAGCGCGCTCGACTGCGCGAGTTCGCGCTCGGCGCGCTCACGACGGCGCTCCACCTCGTTCTGCACTTCCACCGCCCGACGCGATTCCTGCTGCGCCCGGTTGTTGCCCTCGATCGCCATCTGCTGTGCCCGCTCGGCCTCTCCGAGCGCCAGGCGCGCCGCCTCGGCGGCGAGAGCCGCTTCGTCACGGCGCGCATCGGCCGCCGCGAGATCACTCTCGAGGCGCGTGAGTTCGGCGCGACGCTGCAGCGGACCGGGGCCACCGGCATTACCCGGGAGGTACACCGCACCACGCTCGTCCACGAACGCGTCACCGCCATCGAGGGCGCGCACCTTACCGAGAAGTGCCTGCACCCAGCGGCTCGCGGGGCCCTGCGTCTGCACGCTGCCGGCGAGAGCGCCTTCGAGCGTGCCGATATCGCTGATGACATCGAGCGGCAGCAGCAGGATGGGCCCTGGCTGCGCCTGTGCATGCCACTGCCGCACGGCCAAGGCCGCGTCGGCATCGCGCACGACGATGGCGTGCATGGTGGCGCCGAGGTAGCGCTCCACCAGCTTGGCCGTGTCGCCGTCGGCGGTGAGGAAGTCCGTGAGCGGCCCCAGCACCGCGCCGTCACCGAAGCGCTCGCGTTCCTTGAGCAGCTTGGCGGCCGAGGGGGCCAGACCGACGCGCTCGCGCTCGAGCGCGGCGAGCGCGTTCATCTTGCCTTCGAGATTGGTGCGCAACTGCACTGCGTTGGCGAGCATCGCTCGCGATTCGGCGTCAGCGGTACGCGCCGTCGCGGCAGCAAGACGCGCGCCTTCCAACTCGTGCATCGCCTCCTGCGCCGCTTCCTGCGTGAGCTGCACGGTCTCGCGCGCCGTGATCAGCTCACGCTCGATGGTATCGAGCGCATCGGCGAGGTTCTGACGCTCCACTTCGAGGGCTTCGCGACGCTGCTGCGTTTCGGCCTGCTCACGGGCGGCGCCGTCGCGATCGAGTTCGACACGGCGCGCCTGATCGCGGTGCTCACGCACCTGCCGCTCGAGCTGGTCGAGCGACGCTCGTGCGCGCTGTACGGCTTCGCGGGCCACCTGCTCAGCGGAGAGACGCTGCTGCAGCGCCTCTCCGGCGTCAGTCAGCTCGCGTTCCAGTGTGCTACGATCGGTCGCCGCCCTCTCACGATCCTCGCGGAGGCGTCGACCGAAGGCTTCATTCTCCTCGCGCTCCTGCTCGGCGCGGAGCTTCCGCTGCGTGGTGCTGCGCTGGCGCTCTTCGGCCACCGCCAGTTCACGCTCGAGCTTCTGCGTCTTGTCGCGCTGCTCGGCAGCCAGACGGGCCAATTCCACACGGCTGGCCTCGGCCGCACTGCGGGCGGCGTGCGATTCCTCACGCTGCAGTTCAGCGGCCGCGATGGACTCCTCGGCGCCCGGCATTTCGCCGCGCAGCTCCTCGAGACGCCCATCGAGGGCCTCGAGTTCGTCCTTCCACGCCGCCATCTCCCGCACGGCGAGGGAGATTTCCACGGAGAAACGCCGGGACGTGAGTTCGGCATGTCGCTCGGCCCGGCGGCGCTGGCGCGCAAGCGAACGTACCTGGCTCTGCACTTCGTTGATCAGGTCATCGAGGCGCGCGAGGTCCGTGGTGGTTTCCTCGAGTCGACGCTCCGCACTGCGACGACGATCGCGATAGAGCCCCACACCGGCGGCTTCCTCGAACAGCTCGCGACGCTCGTCGGGGCGATCGGACAGCAGGGCATCGATCATCTTGCTTTCGATCACCACGCCCGAGTCGGCACCGAGGCCGGTGCCACGGACGAGGTCCTGAATGTCACGCAAACGGCAGGGCGCACGGTTGAGCAGGTACTCGCTCTCGCCGCTGCGCAGGAGGCGCCGCGTGATCACCACTTCCTTGAACGGGATGGGGAGCTCACCCTCGGTGTTGTCGAAGTGGAGCGACACTTCCGCCATGTTCACCGGCTTGCGCGCCGACGAGCCGTGGAAGATGACGTCTTCCATTTTCGCGCCTCGCATCGCGCGCGCCCGCTGTTCGCCGAGCACCCAGCGCACGGCGTCGGAGACGTTCGACTTGCCAGAACCGTTCGGGCCGACAATGGCCGTCACGCCTTTTTCGAACACGAACTCCAAGTGATCGGCAAAGGCCTTGAAGCCATGTACCTCGAGCTTCGTCAGACGCACTAGAACCCTCTCCCCGTTCGATAAACCAGCACAGGCGCGACACCGGCGGCGCGCAAGGAATCCGCAAGCGCGGTCGCCTGCAGCGGCGACTCGAATGCGCCGGTGTAAATCGTGGCGCTGCCGTCATCCTGACGGAGCGCATAGGCGATGATGCCGCGCGTGCTCAACGCCGCGAGGCGCGTGGGTACAAGCGCGGTGGTGACCTTCGACTCCACACGGAAGGCGAAGGGCACCGACACGATGGAGCCGGAGCCGATCACCTTGTCGGTGCGCAGGCGCGCCAACAGTCCTTCGGCATCGGCCCGCGACTTGGCGGCACCGACGGTCACGCGAAACCACTGTTCATTGCCCTCCAGCACCGGCGACAGCGCTACGGCTTCGAGGGCGCGCACCTTGGAGTCGGGCATCGCTCCCGAGCGCGTATTCGCGGTGGCGAAGTACACGGCGTACCGTGCCGCCGACGCCGAGTCGGCGGGATTGGCAATGGGCGGCGGTGGCGCCGTGACGGCGCTGCTCATGGTGCTATCGCCCATGGTGCTGTCGGAGACCACCGAGTCGCTCCGCGCACTGTCCGTTCCGGGCATGGTGTCCATGCGGGTCGGCGGGACAACGACGGTGGCGCTATCGGCCGCCGGCTGTTCGCGCTGCAGCAGCGACGACAACGGCGCCGGGAGACGCTCGGCGATCTGCGGCCACAGCGCACCGACCGCCACAGCGATCGCTGCGAGCAGGATGAGCAGCACCCATCGCATGCGGGTGCGGCTTTCCTCGTTCTTCTGCGCGGCCTCGCGGGCGCGCGCCCGGCTCGCGCGCTGCGGCGGTGCTGCAGCCTCGCCCGCCGGGGCCGCGGCTGGAGCCGCCGCCGTCGCTGCCGCCGGCGCCGCCGGCGCCGCAATGAGCGGCATACCCGGGGGAGTGGGGAACGCCGTGTCGCCCACCGGCATCAGGGCACCGATGTGGCCGCACAGCGCCATGAAACCAGACACCTGCGGGCGCGCCACCACGATGAGCAGCGCACCCACCTGATGAAACCCGGCCGCGAGTCGACGCCACCGCTCGTTGCCGTAGACGTCTTCATTGTCCACCGGCTCCGTGCCGCTGGGCATGAGGAACACATTGTCGGCCCCCTGCATGGGGCGGGCGATCTTGTTCAACGAGACGCCGTACAGAAAACTGTCGGCAATCCCGTGCGGGTCATCGCCGGTCAGTTGCGATTCGATGGCGGGCGACTCGCCGATGAGATCGGCGACCGCCACGCGACGGCGCTGCCCCTGCGCGCGGGCGACGCCGATCGCCACACTCACGGCAATGGAAGGATCCGTGGCCGCCACCACGACCGCACTCACGCCATCGAGCAACGGCGACAGGCGGCGTCCCTCCACCTCCCACGGGGCAATCAGTGAACCGGGTGCGGTCATGGTACGCCCTCGAAGATCCAATAGCTCTGGCCCGAGGCCCGACCCACGCGCTCGGCATCGGCGCGTGACGAGAAGGGCCCGAGTACTACACGATACAAGGTCTTGCCGGCGCGTTCCGACGACGTGATGCGCGGCGACTGTCCATCCACCCGGATGCGAGCGGCGAGGGATCGCGCCTGCGCCTCGTCGAGAATCGCCGCGAACGATACCGTGAACTGTCCCGGGGCCGCCGTGCCGGCCATGCCGGCGCTGTCGGGGCGTGCGCCGCCGCTGTCCGTGGTCGCGCGCACGCTATCGGGGAAGAGATCGGCAGAGTCGCGTGGAGCGCTGGTGCGGAACTGCACCGGCTGGTCGAGCCCGGCCGCGCGCGGTCGGAACCCGTTCCACCGCAAGGTGTGCCAGAACGACGACGCGCCGCCGGCGACGGTGCGCATGTCTTTCAGTGAACGTGGATGCGCGAACACCACATCGGCCCCGCGGGTGTGGGCGATGCTCGCATCGGGGAGGACCAACGGCAGATCGCCGCGCCATGCCGTACGGATGACGCCAACGACCTCGTCGGTCGCGAGGCTCACCACGAACACCGAATCGCCGTTGCCGCGCGCCAGCATTGTGCGGCCGAGCGGGTCCATGCGCAGGGCGCGTGCTTCACCAGGCAGCGAGATCTTGCCGGTGATGCCTTCTTCGAAGCGATCGACAATGCGCAGCACCTCCTCGCCGGCGAGGGCCACGAACAGACGGTCCCCACTGGGCGTGGCGGCGATGGCGCGCACCGGATCGCCCATGTCCACGTCGAGCGCCTTGCCCAAGTCGCGTGTGCGCACCGCGAGCACATTCTCACCGGCACCCACGAAGACGCGGTCCCCCACGCCACCTGCAGTACGCTGCAGCGCGTCGGCGATGGCCCGTTCATCGTCGCCGATGGCGAACGAGAGGCTATCGGACACGGTTTGCTGCGGCGGACGCACGCGCCACACGATCACGCGATCCTTTCGCGCCCCCGCCACGATGAGCGACCCGTCGGCCTGCGCGAAGAGCGCCTGGGCAGGGAGCGCGGGCTTCATGCGCCAGTCGCCGCCGCTCGGGGTGAAGCGCACGATCTCGCCGGCGGTGTTGAGGCCGAAGATCGAGCCGCCGTCGGCCGACGACACCACGCGCACCGTATCGCTACGCAAGGTCGTGACTGTGCCGAGTCGCAGATCAATGCGCACCGGGGCCCCGCTGGTATCGATGGCGGCGAGGTAGCCGTCGTCGGCGCCGAAGGCGACCATGCGATCGAGCGCCGGCAGGAGCGCGGAGGAACGCCACACAGTTGTGTCCAGCGCCGGATAGCGGGCAGCCGTAAGGAAGCCACCGTTCCGCGCGACGCGCAGGACGATGGGATCAGGGCCGGCAGGAACACTGGGAGGGGCGTCGGCTCCAGAAGGGCGGGACGAGCCGTCGGCACAGCCGCACGCGAGGAGCACGAGCGCCGACGCGAGGAGCGTGCGCACGAGGGAAAAGTACCCGTCCGAGGGAAGGGAAGGGAGGGGTTGCTTCTTGGCTTTGGGGTTGTTTCGGGACGCGGAAAACAGCGGCACCACGGAAGCTCCCGAGGCGGAAGCTCAACTACGGGAGCTGGTGGGACGGGAGCTTCACCCACGGGAACGCCCCTGCCCGATTCAGGGAAAGCCAAACGGGCCGCGACATCGTCGTGGCCCGCGGCTCTTCCCGTGGGTGAAGCTCCCGTTCCATCAGCTTCCGTTCCCCCAGCCACGGAATCCGTGAAACACACGGATGCCCGGTCAGTACGACGCCCCAAAGAACCACGTCCCAAACCCTCTCGCGCCCGGCCGGCTCACCGGCACGGCCCAGTCCCAGCGGATCACGGCGATGCCGAACAGGTTCATGCGGATGCCGAAGCCGTAGCTCTGCAGTAGGCCGCGCGCCGTGTCCACGCTCAGGTTCGCCGGCCGCGAGAGCGACACGCTCTGCCCCTTCGACCACGCTACACCGGCGTCGTAGAAGAACAGCCCGTCGATGGGCGGGAGGCCACCCAGCAGGTTCGTGCGGTTGCCATAGCGGCGGATCATGGGGAACCGCAGTTCGGCGTTCGCAAACGCCACGCGGCTGCCGATCAGCTCCGAGGCGCTGCAGCTGCTGCCGTCGTCATTCGGCAGGCCGGTGCAGCCGAAGGACCCGATGTCTTCGCGGTTGTAGCCGCGCACGAAGTCGGGTCGACCGATCCACTTCGGGAACCGCGCTTCGTCCCGTCCCACCGTGAGGCTCGACGTGAAGCGCGTCGCGAAGGTGACATAGTTGAACAGAATCGGGATGTACGACCGCGTGTCCACCGTGTACTGCGTGTACTGCCACGTGCCCACGCTCGGCTCTGCCTCGAGGCGCGCGCGGCGCCCGGAGATTGGGCCGGTGTAGCCGAACATCGTGTTGTCGGTGACCCACGCGATGTACGGCGAGATCGTGTTGGCCGAGGCGATGTTGCGCGTGGGGCCGCGCTCGAACCCGGTGGAGAAGCCGAGGCCGTAATCGACACCGCGGTTGAACGAGAACACCTGCTGATCCACGTTCTGGAAGCGCGCCCCGAGTTCGAAGCGCGTGAAGCGGTTGAGCGGATACAGGCCGGCCGCGAACACCTGCCGCAGCACGAGTCGCGTGATTTCCTGCGTCTGCACGAACTGCGTCTGGCTGCCGTTCTGCGGCGTCTCGTAGAAGCCGGAGAACAGATACAGCGGCTGCTGGATCACGCCCGTGGTGTACTGCAGGCGACGGCCGAGGCTCGTGTACCCCGCGAACACCTGCGCATCGCTGAGCTGCCCGTTGATCGAGCCCGAGAGCGCGAGGCGGCGATCGCCCAGCAGGTCGCTGAGCACGATGGTGGTGCCACCGTAGGTTCCCTGGCCGAAGCCGCCCTGCTGATAGCCGATGCTCGGCTGCGCCACGTACTCGGGCGTGAGCTTGCCCTTGTAGCGTTCGTCCTTGAGGCCGGTGGTGTCTGGCAGATTGAAGTCGAAGCTGTCGAGCATCGCCTTCACGCTCACCGTTTCTGCCTGGCGCGCAAGCACGCTGGCCGGCAGATCGGCCGACACGCGCGCGGTTGCGCCCGTGGTGGGACGATAGAAGCTCTGGCGCGCGGCGGCCGTGTCGGTCATGGTGGCGCGGCGCAGATGTGCCGTGGGGTCGACCGGAGCGGCCGACGCCTTGCTGGCGCCACCGTCACGCAGCGGTCGCTGCGCCACGACCACGTTGTCACGGAACGGCTGCTTCTTGAGCTTGCGCGGGTTCTGGATCTTCCAGATCGCGTGGTCCGTCTTCTCGTAGTACACGAACGCCATGAGATCAGCGCCGCGCGCCCACGTGAGCGCCGGCGACTGCTCGGCCACGGCCGTCACCGCGCCCAGCACGTTCGTGAGCTGGTAATGCTCCTTGTCCGCGAAATCGTACAGGAAGATGTTCGCGATGCCGGTGCGATCGGAAATGAAGGCGAGCGACTTGCCGTCGGGCGCCCACTGCGGGTTGATGTTGCGGCCGCCCTGTCCGGGAACGAGGGTGATCTTCTGCGTCTCGAAGTCGTACAGGGCAATGCGCCACGGACCGATCTTGAGGATGTCCATGTCGGTGTCGGGGCCGCGCTCCGACACGAAGGCGATCGACTGGCCGTCCGGGGACCACGCCGGCGACAGATCGCCATACGTGTCCTTCGTGATCTGCGTGAAGCCCGGCGTGTCCATCGAGGCGATGTACAGGTCGCTCGTGCCGTGGCGCATACCGCTGAACACGATGCGGCGCCCGTCGGGAGAGAAGCTCGGGCTGAGCACCTGGTCGAGCTCGAAATCGAAGCGCTTGACGATGTTGCGGGACTTCACGTCGAGCACGTAGAGCACGTCGCGGCCACCACGCTGCCCGGTGAACGCGAGCAGTTTGCCGTCGGGTGAGAACGACGGCTGCGAGTAGATGTAGCGCAGCTGCTCGAAGTCGGGGTTGGTGGTGGTCTTCACCAGCCGCTTGAGTCGCTTGCCCGTGGTCGCGTCGGCGAGGAACAGCTCGGGGAACACTTCGCCCCGGAGCAGGCTGCCGTAGCCCACGTATGTGATGTACTTGCCGTCGTCGGAGAGGGCAGGGGCCACGTAGATGGGCGCGAGGCCACCGGTCCGAGCCTGCGACAGCAGCGGTTCGGCAAAGCTGCGGGGACGGTCGAGCGTGGCCGCGGCCGTGATGTACTTGGCCTGCATCGCCGCCTTCCAGTCGGCGCTCAGCTCGTCGAGCGACAAGCCGATTTCGCGGCGGAACGCGCGATCGATGCCAAGGCTCGGCGTGGCGTTCATGATTTCGCCGATCACTTCGTCGCCCCAGCGCGCGCCCACGTACTGCCACAGCGCGAGCCCGTACCGATACGGGAAGTACCGGTCGGGGCGCTCCGTCATCTGCGCGATGGTGGGGAGCGAATTGTTCACCACGGCATCACGCACCCACGCATCGGTCCACGGATGATTGGGGCCGATGGACAGGTACTCGGCCAACCCTTCCATGTACCAGAGCGGCGGGTTCACCATCGCCAGGTTCTGCAACCCGGCGCCCGCGCGACCGCGCGAAAAGATGTCGAAGGTGAACACGTGCACCATTTCGTGGATGAGCACGTGCTCGAAGCTGGCCCAGTCACCGCTGAAGAACTGCGCCATGCGCTGACGCAGCGGGTCAGTGACACCGCCCGTGCCTTCACCCAGGTCGCCGAACACGTTGCTCTGCGCGAAGTCGCCCGACGACCCGAAGATCAGGATGGGCTTCTTTTCGCGGAACTGATGCGCCGTGAGGCGCGAGAGACGCGCGTAGGCGCGCTCGGACATGCGCGCGGCCTCGGGCGCGACATCGGCGATCTGCGGGTAGTAGTGGAGCTTGAAGTGCTCCGTCTCGATGACGCGCCAGTTGAGCCGGTCGTACTGCACCTGGTTCTGCCCAAAGAAGCCCTGGGCGCCGGCGGGCGTGACGGCTGCCGAAACAGCCAACGCCGCGGCCGCGACCGCGAAGTGCAACGTCGAACCGAGTCGTGACCACCGCGTCGCCTGCGTCATGCGAATTACGCTCCCTGCGTGATTTCGGCGCCCAGCGCGAGCGGGGTGGCATCACCCCAGAGCCGTTCGAGCTGGTAGAACTGCCGTAACGTCGGATGAAAAACGTGGATCACGCAGTCGGCATAGTCGAGCAGTGCCCACCGTCCCTGCGTGAGGCCTTCGGTCATGGTGGTAGACACGCCACCCGACTTCAACCCTGCCTGGATGTGCTCCGCAACGGCCCGGACATGGGTGTCCGAGGTCCCGGAGGCAATAACAAAGAAATCCGTCATATCCGTCACTCCCCGGAGATCGAGGACCACGATGTCAGTGGCCTTCATGTCGCTGGCCAGCGCAGCAGCGCGGCGGGCGATGGGTTCTCCGGGGCTCGGGCGTCGTTCAGCCATGGGTATTGCGGGTAAGGGCCTCAGGGCAGGGCGGAGTTCCATTGGAGAACTTCGTACCCCACGCTACAGGCGAAGGTTGCTTCGAAACATACGACTCGGACAGGGGGCCGGAGGCCCCGTCTGCCGGTCGACGACGAGTGGGACCGCCTGCGGGGGCGGGCGGTCACGAAAGCCAAAGGGGAGTCCGGACTCCGGACTCCCCTCGCGCTGCGGGTATGGTGCTCCCGAGAGAGCCCCGCGAACGGGCTTACTGCTTGATGATCCACACCTTGATTTCGGGGTGCACGTCGGCGTGCAGCTTGATCGGCACCTTGTACATGCCGAGCGCCTTGATCGGCTCGTTGAGCTCGATCTGACGCTTTTCGATCTTGAAGCCCTGCGCCTCGAGCTGGTGCGCGATGTCGCTGCTGGTGACGGAGCCGAAGAGCTTGCCCTCTTCGCCCACGCGCGCCGCGAAGGTCACGGAGACCTCGGCGAGCTTGTCGGCGATCGCCTGCGCGGCGGCCTTGCGCTCGTTCTCGAGCGCTTCGAGACGGCTCTTTTCGGCCGCGATGCGCTTGAGGTTGCCCGGCGTCGCCTGGTAGGCGAGGCCACGGGGCAGGAGGAAGTTGCGGGCGTAGCCCGGCGACACGGAGACGATGTCACCAGGATGTCCGAGCTTGTCGATGGCGTTGCGGAGAATGACTTCCATGGGAACTCCGGGTCGAACCGGTGAAAGAAATTGAGTTTACGGCGACCACGGCCGGCGCGCGTCGGCGCCAGCGCGGAAGTCGCGCCAAGTATCACCCAGCCCCAGTGTGAACGTGACCGTGAGCAACCCCACGAGCACCCACAACGGCCCCAGGACCGGAACCAGCACCAGCAATCCGATCGGCACCCACACGGCCACGCGATCGGGGATGTACCACGTAAGCACACCGGCGCCTCGCAGGGCGTACAGCGTGCCGAAAAACGCCACCAGGTTGAGGCCGGCCGTGCGCCACTCCACCAGCGTGGGGAGCAGCAACACTGTCATGCCGACGATCAACCCCCACACCCACTGATCGTTGAACCGGAGGAGTCGCAGTGCCGCCAGCGGCGGGCCGATACGGGCCCGGGCCAACCGGTGGTACGCGGCCCACCCCAGGGCCAACGCCAACAACGTTTCCAACGCCAACAGGGCCGGTGCGAGCCGCACCAGCGGCGCAAGCCGAACGCCCCCCACCGATGCTGCCGCCGGTTGCGGATCAGCCAGCGCCACCAACAGCGCCTCCATCCGCTCCGTGCGTACCGCCGCTTCGGGGAAGCGCGTTGCAAACTGCTGCCATGAGGCCGTCGTGGTCCGGTCGTGCCACGCTTCGAGCGAAGCGCCGAGCCGCTGCGAATACTCCTGCGACAGCATCAGCGACACCGCATCGAAGGCGCCCGCGCCGGGGGCTGCCCGCGTGGAGAGTCCTCCCAGCGTGACCACGCCCGCCAACGCCACGGCCGCCAACGCCCGGGTGAGGAACGGTTTGGAAGCGGCGACCAGACAGACGAGCCCGAAGGCTGCCCCCGCCGTGACCGCCCAGCCCCGCAGGAAGGCCCCGTAGCCGGACAACGGCAATGGCACCTTCCACACGACGTACGCCGCCGCCAAGCCCCACACGAGGCCCAGCATCAGGCGTCCCCCGGCCCACCATCCCACTACCGCACACGAGGCGATCCCTACCAAGACAAGCAGCGCGAACTGCTCGACCGGCAGGAGGAGCCGCACGGTACCGGCCAGCAGCGCGAGGGCCGGCGGCCAGGCCGGTGCTGCGGTCACGGCGACCATCAGCAGCATGCCCAGCACGAACCAGCGCCACCCGCGTTCCTGCGGCGCACCGCCCGACGGAGCAGTCGCGGCGTTCCCCGACGCGACCGCCCCGTTCACGCTCAGGCCGTCTGGCCCTTCACGTACGGAAGGAGCGCGAGGTAACGCGCCTTCTTCACGGCCTTCGACAGCTGACGCTGATGACGCGCGTCCACACCGCTCAGACGGCTCGGCAGGATCTTGCCGTAGTCCGTGATGAAACGGGCGAGGAGGCGGTCGTCCTTATAATCGACGTAGCGGATGCCCGCTTCAGTGATCGGGCAGGGCTTCTTCTGGCGGCGCATGGGTTATTCCTCGTCGTCGTCGTCATCGTCGCTCGCGCGACGGCGCGAGGCGAGCTCTTCGTCGGAGAGCTTGGGCGCACCAAGCTCATGCTCATACAGCGTCACCAGATAGCGCACCACGCTCTCTTCGAGCTTGAGCGCGCGCTCGAACTCGGGGAGCACGGCCGGTGCCGCGGTGAAGTTGCTGATCACGTAGTAGCCGTTCTCGTGACGGCCGATCTTGTACGCGAGCTGACGACGGCCCCAGTGCTCGATCGTCGCCGGTTCGGCGAGGTTGAGCAGGCCCTGCAGCTTCTCGAGCTTTTCAGCGATGGTCGCATCTTCGAGCGCACTGTCGAAGATGTACACGGCTTCGTACCGCCGCGTGGGATTACGGCGGATCTTGAGCTTTGCCACTCGGCAATCCTCCCTATGGTCATGAGAGCCACCCGCAGTGCCGAGCCGCGGGCGGAGGGTGTCAGAAGGTCCGGAGGACGTTCTGGATGAGCCTTGAAGTGTAGACAGACAAGGGCCGGACGGCAACTGCCGTGAGTTTTTCGCCCTGCTGCCGATACTCCCGAACAGGACCGCGCACGAGGCGTGGTGATTTCGAAATGGACGTCGAGCGGAGTGGGTTCGGGCATGCGGCTGGGACGATCGGACTTCAACGGAACAACGACGCGGGGCGGGTGGGCGGCTGGCCGGGACGGCCGAGGGGTTCTGGCCGCGCTGCTCGCTCTGGCGGCGCTCACCGGCTGCTCCGCTGACCCCGTAGCGCCACCCGTGCCGGATCGCATCACGATCGCGGCCCCGGCCACCCGTCTGTCCGTCGGAGAAGTCGCCGTCCTCCAGGCCAGGGTGGCCGGGCTCGCGGGCGCGCTGCCCAACGCCGACATCGTCTGGACGTCGAGCGCCCCCGCGGTCCTATCCGTGGTACCCGGGGGCGTCATCACGGGCGCCTCCCGCGGCACCGCCATGATCACCGCCGCCGCGGCCAGTAACCCCAACGTCAACACCAGCGTCGTCCTGTCGGTCGTCGGCGCCTCCGCCCTCAAGCTCGATACGCGGAGCGTCGTCCTCGGCGAGGGTGGACAGCAACGCCTCACCGTGGCGGTTGCGTACGACGATGGCGCCACCCCCACGCCGGTGGTCTGGCGATCGAGCGTCCCCGCCGTCGCGCTGGTGGACCATCAAGGGCTGGTCACCGCTCTGGCGGCTGGCACCACAGTGATCCGGGCCACGGCGTCCGGGCAGTCCGATTCGGCGGTGGTCACCGTCTCGTCGCAGCCCGTAGGGAGCGTGACCATCGATTCGGGGAGCAGCTCCGCCTTGTTCATCAGCGACCGGCGATCGTTGACGGCTACCGTGCGCAACACCGCCGGTGTCGTCCTCCCCGGGCGTCCGATTGCGTGGTCCTCGGTCAACCCGGCAGTCGCCACCGTGTCGACGGCCGGTCTGGTCACGGCGGTCGGCGCCGGAACGACCACCATCCTGGCGGAGTCGGGGGGGCGGGTCGCCGAAGCCACCTTGGTCGTCATTCATCGGGCGGCGTCGGTGACGTTGGCGCCCGCCAGCCTCCGGGTCCCGCGCGGTCGGACGGAGGTCCTGACACCAACTATACGAGACACGGCCGGCGCGCTCCTCACCGAGCGTCGCTCCGTGACGTGGAGTAGTTCGGCGCCGACGATCGCTACCGTGAGCGCCGACGGCACCGTCACCGGCGTCGCGAATGGGTCGGCGTCCATCACGGCCACCGTAGAAGGGATCTCCGGGACGGCGACCATCACCGTCGTCGATCCCGTCACCTCGGTGCTGGTGACGCCTGCGGCGCTCTCGCTCCCGGTCGGAGGCACGCAGCAGGTGTCCGCCGCCGCACGCGACACAAAGGGGGCCCCGCTCACGGGACGCGCGGTGGTGTGGGCATCGTCGAACCCCGCCGTGGCCTCGGTCAGTGCCAGCGGTGTCGTGACGGCCGTCGCCGCGGGCAGCGCCAATCTGACCGCCACCGTTGAAGGCGTGGACGCGACCGCGACCGTCGTCGTGGTGCGGCCGGTCGCCACGGTGGCCGTCGCGCCAGGGAACGCGAACCTCTTCGTCGGCCGGACGCTGCAGCTGTCCGCCTCCGCCCGTGATGCACAGGGGACGGCGCTCACGGGACGCCCCGTCAGCTGGTCCGTCTCCGATCCGGCGATCGCGACCATTTCGGCGACCGGGCTTGTCACCGCGGTCGCGCCCGGCACCATTGCGATCACCGCCACCGTCGAAGGGGTCGAAGCGAGCACCGGCCTTACGGTGGTGCCGCTGCCCCCGGCGCTCACCGGGATCACGGTCTCGGTAGATACCGTGGTGCTGTTCGCCGGCCGCATGCGCGCGGTGACCACCACCGTCGATCAGCCGACGGGCGCCCCGGTGGCCACGGTGACCTTCGGATCGGTCATGCCGTCGGTCGCGACGGTTTCGGCCACCGGCGTCATTACGGCCGTTGGCCCGGGAACGGCGAAGATCACGGCGACGGCCGCCGTGGCGGGCAACAGCAACTTCGCGGCGGCGACGCAGACGGCGACCATCGAGGTGATCGTGCTGCCGGTGCCCGTGGCATCCGTGCAGGTGACCCCCGGAACGGTCAATCTCGTCGTCGGGGTGGCGCAGCAACTGGCGATGACCGTGCGCGATTCCGTCGGTGCTCCGCTTTCCGGGCGGGTCGCGACGTGGACCTCGTCGAATACGGCGGTGGCCTCCATCAGTGCGACCGGGTTGGTCACGGGGGTCTCGGTGGGGACCGCCACCCTCACCGTGAACGTGGAGGGGGCGCAGGCTACCGCCCTCGTGTCCGTGGGGCCGCTCCCCGCTGCGGTCACCAGCCTCACGGTCAATCCGAACTCACACAGCCTCATCGCAGGCCAGACCCGCACCGTCACCCCGACGGTCGTACGCCCCGCTGGGGCGCCAGCTGCGACGCTGACGTACGGGACGACCAACCCCGCGGTCGCCAGCGTGTCGACCGCCGGGGTGATTACCGCCGTTGCGCCGGGGACGGCCACGATTACGGTGACCGCGACCGCGCCTGGGAACACCAACTTCGCGGCGGCGACGATGTCCGAGTTGGTGGCCGTGTCGGTCTCCGCCGCGGTCGCCAGCGTGCAGGTGACGCCGGGCACGGCCGCGCTGATGCCCGGTAGCACCCAACAGTTGGCTACGACCGTGCGGGATTCCACCGGTGCCGACCTCACCGGACGAACCGTGGCGTGGAGCAGCTCGAACCCGGCCGTCGCGACCGTCAGCGCGACGGGCCTCGTCACGGCGGTGGCCGTGGGGAATGTGACGGTCACGGCCACGGTGGGCGGCGTCCCCGGAACCATGTCGGTCACGGTCTCGCCGCTACCAACGTCGGTCACCTCGGTCTCCGTCTCACCGACCGCGGTCAGTCTGCTCGTAGGGAAAACCTCGAGCGTCGCACCGGTCGTCTCACAGCCATCCGGAGCCCCCACCGCGTCGGTGACCTTCGGCACGACGGCACCGAGCGTGGCCACCGTGTCGACGGCCGGGCTCATCCTCGCGGTCGGGCCGGGGACCGCAACGATCACGGTCACGGCCACCGCCGTTGGCAATACCGGGTTCTCTGCCGCATCGCGCACGGCCACGGTCACGGTCACGGTGACGGCGGTACCGGTCGCGTCAGTAAGTGTCGCACCGACCGAGGCCAGCATTTTGGCGGGGGCATCGCAGCAGCTGGTGGTCATCGCCCGCGATTCGGCGGGACAGGCGCTCACGGGGCGCACGATCAGCTGGGCCACGTTGAATGCGGCGGCCGCGGTCGTGAACACGAGCGGACTGGTGACCGGCGTGGCGCCCGGGACGGCCACGATCACCGCCACGGTCGAAGGGATCGTCGGCACGGCGACGATCACCGTGCTCCCAGCACCGGCCGCGATCACGAGTCTCACCGTGTCGCCAAGTTCGGCCACGGTCACCGTGGGCCAGACGCGGACGCTCACGCCGACGGTGACGCAGCCAACCGGTGCCCCCACCGCCACGGTGACCTACACCTCGTCGGATCCGGCTGTGGCAACGGTGTCGCCGACGGGTGTCGTCAGCGCCGTCGCGGCGGGAACCGTCAACATCACGGTGACGGCCACGGCGCCGAGCAATGGCAGCTTTGCCCCGACCACGGTCTCGTCGACGGTCGTGATCACGGTGGTGCCATAGCCTCGGCGTCGCACGTGGTATCTTTCACGCCATGTGCGGTCGCTATGGATTCGGGAACCCGATGCGCCTCGCCGAGCTTCCCCTCGGTGTCGATCTCGCGGCGTCGCTTCCCGAGCTGGCAGCGCGCTGGAACGTCACGCCGTCGCAACACGTCCCGCTGATCCGCGAGACCCCGGTCGGCCGTGAGGCGCTGATGGCGCGGTGGGGCCTGGTCCCGTTCTGGGCGGACGATCCGTCCATCGGTAACCGCCTCGCCAACGCCCGGGGGGACACGGTCTCCGTGAAGCCCTCGTTTCGCGCCGCCTTCGCGCGGCGGCGCGGGCTCATGCCCGCCGATCTGTTCTACGAGTGGCAACCGCTCGAAGGCGCCAAGATCAAGCAGCCCTGGTGTATACGGCTCCCCGGCGACGAGCCGTTCGCCATGGCTGCTCTCTGGGAGTCGTGGACGCCCAAGAATGAGCCCGAGGCGCCGCCGCTGGTGACCTGCTGTCTGATCACCACCGAGCCGAACGACACCATGCGGCCCATTCACGACCGCATGCCGGTGATGCTGTCACCCGCCGACTACGACACGTGGCTCGACCCGGCAACGGCTCCGTCGGTGCTGCAGGGGCTCATTCGGCCATACGCCGGCGCGATGCACGCGTATCGGGTGAGTCGCATGGTGAATGCGCCGGTGAACGATGTCCCGGAGTGCGCCGCGCCGCTGGTGTAGCGCTCCGCGCTACTTCGTCCCGCTTGCCTGGAGCAAATAGAGGTTCAGACTGCCGAAGCTCAGCTTCGACTTCATCTGCACCATCATGCGGCGATCGTCGTCGGTGATCCACACCTCGGCACGGCCGTTCTGACTGAAGATGCCCTTGGTCTGAAACGTGGGCTGCAGCACCACGGTCTTGAACGTACCGCCGGGCACGGTCACGGTCTCGCGGCGAAGCACGCGGATGCGCACCGGGTTCCCCTGCGCCTTGAAGTAGCGCGGGAACTCGTAGCTCTTCCCCACCTCGAGAGAGAGCGTGCGCACGAAGTAGAGGAACGACCCGTCGTCGAGCGGGTTGGCGACGGTGGGCTCTTCGTCCTTGTCACCTTCCCTGAACATGCCGCGCTCGGGGAAGATCTCGTAGCGACGCTTCCGCTCGTAGCTCCCTTCATCCACGTCCTGATGGTAGCGGAGCGAGTTGAGCGTGTTCACGTCGAACCAGCTTTCGTACACGTCGTTCACCCGGTACAGCGGAATGCCACCCCGGATGGTGAACACGGTGTGCCAAACGGGACGGCCGCGGACCTCGGTGAGTTCCTTCACCGCCATACTGCCGGTGCCTACCTTGAGCGCGCCGAACCTGACCTCGTAGTCGAGGCGTTCGCCGACCGCGAAGGGCACCGGCGCCGGGCCGGCCACGGAGACCGGCTGCGGAGCGGACGGTTGAGCGAACGCCTGAGCGAACGCGGCGGTCTGGCCGTCGAGGTTGGCCGCCGAAGCCACAAACACGGCGGCCAGCACGGTCAGCGGGAGGGTGGGGACGACGCGCGCCATACGCTGTGGGTACCCGCCAGCACGGAAAAAGGTGCGGCGGGTGCGATTCCCCGTGGTCAGACGTTGAAGCGGAAGAGCAGCACGTCGCCGTCCTGCACGATGTACTCCTTGCCTTCCGAGCGCGCCACACCCTTTTCCTTCGCGCCCTTCCAGCCGCTGTGCGCGACGAAGTCGGGGTAGCTCACGGTTTCGGCGCGGATAAAGCCCTTCTCGAAATCGGTGTGAATCACACCGGCCGCCTTGGGAGCGGTGTCGCCCTTGTGAATGGTCCAGGCGCGCACTTCCTGCTCGCCGGCCGTGAAATACGTGTCGAGGCCGAGCAGCGAGTAGCCGGCGCGAATGAGCCGGTCGAGCCCGGCGCTCTCGATGCCGAGCGACGACAGGAATTCGACGCGCTCCTCGGCGCTGAGTTCCGCCAGTTCGCTTTCGATTTTGGCCGAGAAGGGGACGATCTGCGCGTTCTCGCCGCCGGCGGCCACGGCCGCGCGCAGCGCCTTGAGGTACGCGCCCTCGTCGCCCGACAGCTCGGCGTCGGTCACGTTCGCCGCGTACAGCACCGGCTTGGCGGTGAGCAGCTGCAGCCCGGCGAGCTTCTCGAGCTCATCGGCCGACAGTCCCGCACGCCACAGCGGCTTCCCCTCGGAGAGCGCCGCGTTGGCCGCTTCGAGCGCCGGCAGTTCGGCCAGCGCCTCCTTGTCGTTGGCCTTCGCCGCGCGGCGCGCCTTGTCGAGGCGCTTCTCCACCTGCGCGAGATCGGAGAGCGCGAGCTCGAGCTCGATGATTTCCTTGTCGCGCGCCGGGTCAGGCTGCCCCATCACGTGCGTCACGTCGTCGTCGGCGAAGCAGCGGATGACGTGAACGATCGCGTCGGTCTCGCGGATGTTCTGGAGGAACTTGTTTCCCAGCCCCTCACCCTGCGACGCGCCCTTCACGAGCCCGGCGATGTCCACGAACTGCACGACGGCCGGCACCGTGCGCTTGGGCTGCACGATCTCCGCGAGCTTGTCGAGCCGCGGATCGGGCACTTCCACCATGCCGACGTTGGGCTCGACGGTGCAGAACGGATAGTTCGCCGCTTCGGCCTTGGCCGCCGTGAGCGCGTTGAACAGCGTGGATTTGCCGACGTTCGGGAGACCGACGATACCGAGGCGAAGCATAAAAGCGGGATTGGGTTTGGGTGCAGCCTCGAAAGGTAATGGGGGAGGGGAGGGAGTGCGTTGGATTGGTCCCGGCGGCAAGAAAAGGGTACCGTCGGTGCCGCCGCGGCTCGCTATGGTGGGGCCGTGCAGAATTTTCGGAACCTTCAGGTCTGGCAGCGGGCGCAGCGTCTGGCGGCCCGGGTGCATCTGGTGTCGGAATCGGTTCCTGCTGGGCAGGCTTCATGGCGCAACCAGATGCGCCGTTCCTCACAGTCGATTGCGGCCAACATCGCCGAGGGGGCGGTTCGTGATTCGGCGCGGCAATTCGCGCATTTTCTCTCGATAGCGATCGCGTCGGCATCCGAGACTGAGAATCATCTCGACTTCGCGTGGCGGATTGGCGCTCTGAGCTTCGATCAGGCTGGCCCTCTAATCGATGAGGTCGTGCAGGTCCGTCGGATGCTCACCACCCTACGAAAGCGGGTGATGGACGACCAGGGACCGGTAAGGCGACTTACCGACAGCTGATGACCGAAAGCTGAAAGCTCCCCTGAAGATCACGGGATCTCCGGGGGAGCTTTCAGCTCTCAGTCTTCAGCCCTCCGTGCGGGTTACTGCTTGCACGAACCCCGAGGATCCATCTTCGTGCCATCTACTTTCGGCCGGCTCGCGCCATTCCCGAGCGCCGTCGCGATATCCGCCACGAGGCGCGACACCCGCTGCATATGCGGGTAATCGATATACTGCGGCTCGTCGGTCAGCTGATGGTACGCCGAGTGTCCGCCGGTGGTGAAGAAGGTCACCGGGATATTCCACTTCGCATACTCGTAGTGATCGCTGCGGCAGTAGATGTTCATCGGATGGCCGTTGGCGTCCATCGCGTAGTCGAAGGTGAAATTGTGCTTCTTCGTGGTGTTCACCTTCTCCACGAGATCGCCGAGTTCCGTGCTCAGGCGACGCGAGCCCACGAGCTGCAGGTAGTCGGGGCCGCCGCGCAGTTCCTTGCCCTCGGCGCTCATGCCAGTCTGGTCGGTCGCGCTGCCGCGGCCCACCATGTCCATGTTGAGCTGCGCCACGATGCTGTCGCGCGCGACCGTGGGGTACTCGGTGAAGTGCGCCGATCCCCACAGCCCCTTCTCTTCACCGGCGTGCCACACGAACAGCGTGCTGCGCTTGGGCTTCACCTTCTGCGTGGCGAGATATTCGGCGATTTCCAGCACCGCCATCGAGCCTGAGCCGTCGTCGTCGGCGCCGTTGAAGATCGAGTCACGACGCGCCGGCTGCGTCTTGCGCAGTTCGGCCAGCTCGGCGTTGATCTGCGTGAACTGGTCGGCGGTGCCCATCTTGTCATCGTTCTCGGCGCCGGCGGGGCGCACGATGCGGTTGAACACCAGTACCGAGTCGTGGTCGATGGCGCGACGCGCCGTGCCCACGTGATCGCTGTGCGCGCCGATCGCCACGTACTGCGTGGCAAGCTTCGGGTCACTGCCGGGGATCATCGCCACCACGTTGCGGGCCGCGAAGGCGGGCGACTGCATGTCCACCAGCGCCTTCACGTTTACCTTGGCGCCCAGGGCCCCGGGCACGAGCATCTGCATGCCGCTGCCGAAGATGCGCATGGTGGCCGAGTCGGTCACGAACAGGCGCGCATCGCGCGGCGCGTTCGGGTCGACCGGCGACAGCCCGCCCTGCAGCACGTAGCCAAGCACGCCGCGGGCCTGCACCGGGAGCAGGAACAGCACGCCCACGCTGCCGGCCGGCGCTTCCACGCGTCCCACGACCGAGCGCTGGAGCGCCGGGTTGCCGGTGATGCTGTACGCCACCACGCGCCCCTTGGCCTGCTCGGGGGTCACCGTCGGCATCCCCTCTTCCGGCAGTGGGCCGGCGAAGAACACTTCGGCATCGTCGATGGTGATGTTGCCGCTGCCGCTGAAGCCCCAGGTCTGGCCGAGCGCGAGATTGGTGCCACCCGCCACGAAGCTCGACATGCGGTCAACCTTGCGGGTCTTGAGGGGCAGCGTCTGGAAGTACGTGCCGCTGTCGCCCATGGGCTTGAGGCCAAGGCGCTTGAGCTCACCGGCGATATACGTGGTGGCCTTGTAGTGCCCCTCGGTTCCCACATCGCGGCCGGCGAGCGAGTCGTCGGCGAAGATGTAGAGGCGCGTCATCAGGTCCTGCGTGGTGATCGCACCGGAGGTGGGGCGCGGCTCGAGCTTGAGCGGCAACGGCGAGCTGTTCACGCCGGCGCTCTTGCCCGCGTCTACCGCCTGCTTCTTCGGGGCGTCCTGGGCGTCGGCATGCGACACGGCGGCGAGGCACAACGGAGCCAAAGCGATGGCGACACGCCGGCGCGACGGAAGGGAAATCATCGGGAACTATTTGGAGGAGAGAGAGAATCGGGCGACATGGACCTGCAGCGGGTTCACGCTGGTCCAGGCCGCCACGACGTCGTTGGCATGACGGGTAATGCGCGGGAACCCGCTTTGGCGAGCCCCGGAGGTACGGGATAGGACACGGACGGGCCCCGGGGCGTTCCCTACGATGCGCCGGGCGAGCACTTCGGCGGCGTCGGGGCCGCGTTGTTCGAGCCACACGACCACCGGGTTGGCCGCATCGTCGAGCACCACATCCACCCGGCCAATGGGGTCACCGTCGTCGACGCGCACCGGTGCCCCGAAGGTCGCCCCGCCGTCCACCGAGCGGGCCACGTTCACCCGGGCCGTGTCGTGTGCGGCCGTGTACCAGGCCACGACCACCGTATCCCCGCTGCTCGCGACCTGCGGGCCGTTCACCGGACAGCCGGGATAGTGCCAGTCGTCGTTGTGCACCTTCTGCGGGGCCGTCCATCCGCTGTCGGTCTGCCGCACGATGGCAATGTCGCGGATCTCTTCGGTGGTACGGTCGCGGTACACCAGCACGCGGCCGGTGCGGGTGGCGGCGGTGCCGGTCTGGCAGCAGTCGCAGCTGCGCGCGTCGACGAGGGCCTCGCGCTGGAGCGTGCCCGTGGCCGACACGCTCGCGGTGCGAATGGTCATCTCCCGGGTGCTGTCGGGCATCGCGCTCTTGCGGCCATCGAGCCATACCATGCCGATGCCGTCGGTACCCTCACCCCACAGCGACACGAAGCCGTGTTCGGCGGCGAGTCCGTCGGTGTGCGGGGTGACCGGTGCGCCCCAGGTTACGCCGCCGTCGGTCGAACGTACCACGCGCACGCCGTAGGCGTACTTGCCGCCTCCCTCGCGCTCCAGCCAGTGCGCGGCGAGGTCGCCGTTACCGAGCGCGGTGATCGCCGGAAAGTCGGCCCAGTTCACGAAGAACTGGCGATTGTCGGCGATGGTGCGCGTGCTGTCCCAGGCTTGGCCGTCCCACGTGGCCATCTGGATGGCGACCGTGGAGTCGGGCCGGCGCTGCGTCCAGGACAGCAGCACGCGACCACGACCGTCGAGCGCAAGATGCGGCGTGTTGCTGCCGGCCGGGGCGGGGGAGGTGAACTCGGTCACCTCGCCGAGCGACGCGTCGGCGCCCGCGGATGCCGTGGCGTCGCCCTGACAGGCCAGGAGGGAAAGGGCCAGCAGGGCGCCGGTCGCCCGCGTCAACAAAGCGGATGGATGATCCATTCACTAAACTGCGGGGCAGCTCCGTCCCATATCAACCCATGAACATGCCCACGATGTCTTTCGCCCCCCGCGCGGCCGTGGCCGCGTTGGCCGCCGCCTTGGTCGCCCCGCTGTCCTCGCAGCCCCTCGGCGCCCAGACGCCGGCCACCTTTCCGGCGCCCAATGCCGCGCTCGAGCGCTTCTGGCGCCTCGGCATGGACAGCTCGCAGGTGCAGCGGTTGGGGCAGGTGCTGCTCGACTCGCTGGGACCGCGCCTCTCGGGAACGGCCCGTCAGAAGGCGGCCAACGACTGGCTCGTCTCGCTGTACAAGCAGTGGGGGGCCGAGGGGAAGAACGAGCAGGTGGGCACCTGGCGCGGCTGGCGTCGGGGCCACTCGCACATCGATCTCGTGTCGCCGCGGGTGCGGACCCTCGAGGGCACGATGCTGGCCTGGAGCCCCGGTACCAAATCGAAGAATGTGACGGCCACCACCGTCGTCCTGCCACGCTTCGCCGACAGCACCGAGTTCGTACAGTGGTTGCCGCAGGCGAAGGGCAAATTCGTGCTCGTGTCGGCGCCGCAGCCCACCTGCCGGCCCACCGAGAGCTGGACCGCGAACGCCACGCCGGCGAGCAAGGCGCGCCTCGACAGCATGCGCGCCGAACTGCAGCGTGACTGGGGGGGCGTGAACGTGCGCGGCACGGGCTACAGCAATGCGCTGGGGACCGGGAGCCTCGGTATGCGCCTCGAGCAGGGCGGCGTGGCGGGGGTGATCTCGTCGCGCCCCAAGAACGCGTGGGGTACGATCGACGTGTTCGAGACCTACAACACGGTCGCGCCGGCGCTCGCGCTCTCGTGCGAAGACTACGGGCTCGTGTTCCGCCTCACCGAGAACAATCAGTCACCGAAGCTGCGCGTCAATCTCGATGCCGAGCTGCCAGGTGAGCAGCCGATCTTCAACACCATCGGCATGCTGAAGGGGAGCGAGAAGCCCAACGAGTATGTGCTGCTGTCGGCCCACTTCGATTCGTTCGACGGCGGGAGCGGTGCCACCGACAACGGCACCGGTTCGCTCACCATGCTCGAGGCATTCCGTCTGCTCACGACGGTGTACCCCAAGCCCAAGCGCACGATCATCGTGGGACACTGGACCGCCGAGGAGCATGGCCTCGTGGGATCGCGCGCCTACACCGAAGATCATCCAGAAGTGGTCGAAGGGTTGCAGGCGCTCTTCAATCAGGACGCGGGTACGGGGCGCATTCTCAGCATCGGCGCCGGCGGTTTGCCGAATGCCGGCGCGCATCTGCAACAGTGGATGGCGAAGCTGCCGAAGGAGTTCACGAGCGTGGTCACGCCGCGCATTCCCGGTTCGCCCGCGGGGGGCGGCAGCGACGACGCGAGCTTCGGCTGCTACGGCGCCCCGGCGTTCGGCATGGGCGGCACGAGCTGGGAGTACGGCAGCTACACCTGGCACACCAACCGTGACACGTACGACAAGGTCGTGTGGGATGAGCTGAAGCACAACGCGACGCTGGTGGCGATGCTCGCCTATCTCGCGAGCGAAGACGACACAAAGATCACGCGTGAGCGCGCCACCGCCGAGCAGATCGCGCCGGGCCGCAGTGGTCAGGGCGCCTTCGCGTGGCCCACGTGCCAGAAGGCGCCGCGCAAGACGAATCCGCGTTTGCGCTGAGCGGCCTTGGCTGAAGACTGAAGGCTGAAAGCTGAAAGCTCCCTGTGACGTCGCGGGGAGCTTTCAGCTTTCGGTCGTCAGTGTTCAGTTCTTGGTATTGGGCATGGCGTCGAACCTCTTCGAGCCGTAGCATGGTGCCTATGCGCCACATTGCCGCCACCATTGCTCTGCTGCTCAGTTTGCCGCGTGTGCTCGCGGCCCAAGCTGACACTGTGCGCGGGGTCGTGTACGACAGTCTCGCCGCCGCGCCGCTGGCCGGCGCGTTCGTCACCGCCGAAGGCGGCACCGCATCCGCGGTGACCGACTCCCTTGGCCGCTTCACGTTGATGGCCGACGCGCGCATCGCGAGTGTGGTGGTGTACCATGACGTGCTCGATCGCCTCGGGCTGGGGGCCCTCTTGGCGCGTCGTGCCGGTGAGCGTGCCTGGGCGCCTCGTGTCGCGACGCCTTCCATCGAAACCGTGTGGCAGCGGCTCTGCGGTACACGTCGGCCCTCCAATGGCCTGGGGGGTATCGTGATCGGCAGTACGCGCTTTGCCGACGACACCACGCGGGTGGGCGGTGCGCGTGTGGTGATCGAATGGGAATCGCTGCGGCTCATGGCCGCCGCGCGCCGTGACAGTGTGCGCTACGAATCGGTGACGGCGCGCAGCGATTCCATCGGTGAGTTCGTCGCCTGTGGTGTGCAGGAGTTCGGGCAGGCCGGGGCCATGGCCAGTGCGGCCGAGTTCAAAAGCGGCAGTGTGTTGCTGCTGGCGGATGTGCGCCCGCTGCGCCGCGTCGATCTCGTGTTGGCGGCGGCGTCGACGCGCGCCGTGGTGAGTGGCGTGGTGCGTGACGAGAATGGGCAGGCGGTGGCCAGTGCCACCATCACCCTCGATGGCGTGGACGATGCCATGGTGACCGATGGCGCCGGTCGTTTCACGTTCGCCGCCGTACCTTCGGGCACGCGCATGCTGAGTGTACGGAAGGTGGGCTACCTGCCCACGGTGCAGTCGGTGGAAGTGCTCGCGCGCGGCGTGCGCGATCTGCCCCTTATCGTGGAGCGCGGCGTCACGTTGGATGGCGTGAAAGTGACGGCCCGTGCCACCCTATCGCGTGACCGGCAGGAGTTCGAAGAGCGTCGCCGGGCCGGAGTGTCGCAGGTCATGGATTCGACACGGTTGGCACAGTTCCCACTGCTGCAGTCGGCGCTACGCATGTACCCGTCCCTCGTCGTGCAGAGCGGGCGAAGCGGGGTGGAGTTTGCGCTGCTCGGTCGTATCACCAAAGCGCTGGTGCGCTGTCGCGTGTACGTCTGGGTTGATGGGATGCGGGAAGACGAGGACTATCTGCGCCGGCTGCCGCTCGAGAACCTCGCCGCGATGGAGCTGTTCAACACGGATGCCTTGGCGCCGGCGCGGTTCCGCACCTTCGGCGATACCTGCAACACGCTGCTGGTGTGGACGAAAGGGTACCTGAGAGGGTAGCCTTCAGGCATGAAGCGCTTCAACTCTCTTGTGGCTCGCGCGGTAGTCGCGACGGGCTTCATCATCGCCGGCGTGCAGGGCGGTACACTCGCCGCGCAGGTGCGACCCGGCGCACCGCCGGTTGCTGACACCATTCGTGGACTCGCGTATGACAGTCTGTCGTGGCAGCCCCTGCGAGGCGCGCTGGTAACCGCGGAGCCTGGCGGCCTCACGGCTGTCAGCGATTCACTGGGGCGATTCCTCATCGTCAGCCCGGTGCCGGTAAAGCGCCTCGTGGCGTTTCACGATCAGGCAGACCGACTCGGGCTTGGTGATCTCATTGCGACTCGGCCGGATAGCGGCCTCACGTGGGCGCGCCCCATCGTCGCCACGCCCAGCATTGTGACGGTGTGGCAACGCCTGTGCGCGCCAGCACGGCGCATTGGGAATGGGAACGGCGGGATTGTCTTCGGCACCACCGTGGCGGCCGACGGCAGTACCCGCGTCGCCGGCCTGGGGCTCGTCCTGCAGTGGGAATCGGTGCGGAGCATTGCCGACACCAGCAAGCGACTCGAGAGCATCACCACGCGCAGCGATTCGCTCGGCAACTTCGTCTTCTGCGGCGTGCAGGACTTCGGGCCGGCCGCGGTGGTGGCGAGCAGTTCGCAGTGGCGGAGCGACAACGTGCTGGTCGAGGCCGACCCGTCCTCGCTGCGCCGCGTGGACCTGGTGGTGGGCCCCCGCGAAGGGGCCGGCGCCTTCGCCACCGTGGGCGGCTACGTGTACGACGACAACGGCGTCATCGTACCCGGCGCCACGGTGAGCATCGGCGGGTTCGCGGGGGAGATTCAGTCGGGGCCCAACGGGCGCTTTACCCTCCAAAACGTGCCAACGGGCAGCCGCATGATCGCCGCGCGCAAGGTGGGATATCTGTCTACCAGTCAGCAGCTCGACATCACCGACAAGGGGATCCCGCGGGTGGAGCTGCGCATCACCAAGGCCACCGTCACACTCAACACCGTGGAAACGCGCGAGACGCGAATCATGACGCGTGATGCGCGCGAGCTCGACGAGCGCCGCGTGTCGAACAAGGGGCGCTTCCTCGACTCGACGTACTTCCGCGGATACGTGGAAACGCGTCAGGCGCTCGACGCGGCGCCGGGGCTGCGCACGCAGGTGGGACGCTCGCCGAGCGATTTCATTCTGCGAGGTCGCGGCGACTGTGTCGCCACGCTGTGGGTGAACGGCGTGCGCGAGCCGATGACCTTCGACAACATGCTGGCCCGGGTGGACAAGGACAACATCGCGGCGGTGGAGATCTACCCCAGCGAGAACATGGCGCCCACGCGATTTCAGACGCCCGGCAATACCTGCGCGGTGGTGCTGCTCTGGACCAAGACCCACATCAACGCGCGTCGCTGACGCGGCGTCGTCGCAGGGCAGGCAACAGGCGGTCAGCCCCGGGTCACCGACCCATGGTGCTGACCGCCTTTTCCGTTCCGTCGGTGATCCACAGCTCGATCGCCTTGCACATGCGATCGTATTGCGCTTCCACCAGCTCACGCTCGTCGCGCGGCATGGTGTGCAGCACGAAGTCGGCGAGATCGCCAATCTGCCGGCGTTCGTCCACCGGTTTGATGCCGATGCGGAGCCGCGGGTACGTGGCGCTCTTGAGATGCGATTCCACGCTCTTGAGCCCGTTGTGGCCCCCCGGGCTGCCGGCGGCGCGCAGGCGGAATTCGCCCACGGGCACCGCAACTTCGTCGACGATGACCATGAGGTCCTGCGCGGCGCTCCACCCCTCGCGCTTGAGATAGGAGCGCAGCACTTCGCCGCTCTTGTTCATGTACGTCTGCGGCTTCACGAGCTTCACCTTCTTCGTACCAACGAGACCGGTGGTACTCACGGCGTCGCCGTCCTTGCGGAATGGTTCGAAATGCCAGCGCTGCGCCAGCACGTCGACCAGCCACCACCCCACGTTGTGCCGGGTGGCTTCGTATTCGCGCCCGGGATTGCCGAGCCCCACGATGACTTTCATACGGAGCGGTAAACGCGCAGGGCGCGGAATGCGCCAGCGTGGGGTGACCATGCTGAACGAACTCCGCGCCCTGCGAGGTGACGCGACGACGGCTTACTTGTCGTCGGGCTTCGGCTTGCGGATGAGCTCCGGCTCGGCCGCGCCGTCGGCCGGCGCATCCGGGGCCTGCTTCGGCTGCTGCACGATGCACACCGTGCTCGACGCATCGTCGACGATCTTGATGCCCGCAGGCACCGTGAGGTCGGACACGTGCAGCGACTTGCCCACCTTGAGCGCCGAGATGTCGACGTCGATGTGGTTCGGGATATTGCTCGGATCGACCTGAATCTGCAGCTCGTGCATGATCTGATCGAGGATGCCGCCCTCGAGGCGGACACCTTCCGGCGTGCCCACGTACACGATGGGGCACTTCACCGTCACGGTCTCACCGGCCACCAGTTCCTGGAAGTCGATGTGGAGGATGGTGCGCTTGAACGGGTGGCGCTGGATTTCGCGGATGAGCGTGCGGACCGTCGCGCCGTCGATCGTGAGTTCGATGGCCGTGCTGCTCACGGGAATGCTCTTCACGAGCTTCTCGGTCTCGCGCGAATTCAGCACGAGCGACTGCGGCTCACGGTTGTGGCCGTAGATGACCGCGGGGATGTTGCCCGCCTGACGGAGCTTGCGCGCAGCGCCCTTGCCGGTCTCGGCGCGGGTGTTCGCGGAAAGCGTGGGGTTCGCCATGGGTGTTGCCTCGGAAAAAGTGGTTCGGGAGTAACCGGAAGTGGTCGTCCCGGCCGGTCCTGCGGTGTTGCGGGTCCTACAGGTACTACTCGAACAGCACGCTCACCGACTGGTCGGCGTGCGTGAATCGGATGGCCTTGGCGAGCAGATCGCCCACCGAGAGCGTACGCAGCGTGTCGAAGCGGCGCTCAGGGGACAGGTTGATCGAGTCGGTCACCACGACTTCCTTGATCGGGGCGTTCGACAGGCGTTCCACGGCGGGGCCGCTGAACAGCGCGTGCGTGGCGCACACGTAGATGTCGTTCGCCCCGAGATTCTTGAGGGCGCGCGCGGCTTCGGACACCGTGCCCGCTGTGTCGATCATGTCGTCGGGGATGAGACAGTCGCGCCCTTCCACTTCACCGACGACGTTCATCACCTCGGCCACGTTGGCCTTGGGACGACGCTTGTCGATGATGGCGAAGGTCGCGTCGAGCCGCTTGGCGAAACCGCGGGCCATCTTGGCCGAGCCCACATCGGGGGCCACGACCACGAGGTCCTTGAGTTCCTTCTTGCGGAAGTAGTTCGTGAACACCGGCGCCGCGTACAGGTGATCGACGGGGACGTCGAAGAAGCCCTGCAGCTGGTGCGCGTGAAAATCGAGTCCGAGCACCCGGTCGGCGCCGGCGGTCTCGATGAGGTTGGCCATGAGCTTGGCGCCGATGGCCACCCGCGGCTGATCCTTGCGGTCCTGGCGTGCGTACCCGGTGTAGGGGAGCACGGCGGTCACGCGCGCGGCCGAGGCGCGACGGGCGGCATCGATGAGGAGCAGCAGCTCCAGCATGTTCTCGCCCGGCGGGTTGGTGGGCTGCACCACGAAGACGTCGGCGCCGCGGATATTCTCGTCGATCCGCACGAACACTTCACCGTCGGCGAAGCGCGTGCAGGTCACCTTGCACAGTTCCGCGCCCAACGCGCGGGCCACCTCCTCTGCCAGCGGCCGGTTGGCCGTGCCGGAGAGGATCTTGAATCCGCGGGAATTGGACGTGGACAGGACGTCCGGAGCGGCGTTCATGTGATGCTCGTGCGAGAAAGAAGGGTTCGGAACGGGAGTCGGGACATGCCGGCGGGTGGAATACCGAACACCCGTAGCCTCGGAAGATAGGCGAACCCGGCTGGCAGTGGAACCCAAACCGGGGCCGTTTCGTGCCTGCGCGGGGCGAGTTTCCCTGAAAATGGAACCCGTACAGTGGCGGAATCGTGACCTCTCCGTCGCGGAGCTGCGGCAAGACGGCACAGCGATCGTGACGGGACGCGATGACTCTCCGGCGTCGCCATTGGGGCCACACTGGCCAGTGACATCGCGTCCCTCCACGGATCCTATGCTCTCCGAACGTCTCCGGCGGCTCGCCGTAGCCGCGCTGCTCCTCTCCTCGCCGCTTCCGCTGGCGTGTTTCCCCACCCGCCTGCCGGCCCAGGCCACCGAAGGGTTCGTGGCCGGTCAGGTCCGCTCCGCTGCCGGCGCGCCCATTGCCGGTGCCACGGTCACGGCGCGCAACGAGGCCACCGGTACCCAGCAGACGCGTACCACCGACGCGCGCGGGCGCTACGTGTTCCCCCAGCTGCCCATCGGCGGTCCGTACACCATCGCGGTGCGCCAGCTGGGCTTCCGCCCGGTTCGCCGCACGGGGCTGATGCTCAACCTCGGCGATCGCGTGCCGCTCGACGTCACCCTCGAGCAGTCGGCCCAGGAGCTCGGGGCGATCGACGTGCGCGCCGATCGCGAGAGCAAGCGTACGGAGCGCGTGGGTGGAAGCATCGTGGTGGGCGAAAAGGAAATCCGTCAGCTCCCCATTCAGGATCGATCGTTCGCCGACCTGTCCATCATTGCGCCCACCACGAGCCGCGCGGGTACGGGCGGAATCATCACGTCGAGTTCGTCGATCGCCGGCGGGCGCGTGTCGAGCACCGACATTCGCGTGGACGGCGTACAGGCCAAGAACACCTTGTGGGGCGCCGGCTTCGGCCGCGGTCCGTACTCGATCTCGGTGGAAGCCGTGCGTGAGTTCGAGGTGGTGACCAACGTGTACGACGTGACGCAGGGCCGTCAGGGCGCAGGCGCCGTGAACGTGGCCACGCGCGCCGGCACCAATACCACCACCGGCTCTCTCTTCGCCTATAACCGCAACCAGGCGTTCACGACCAACACCAACTTCCTCGGTCAGCGCAACACGAACTTCGAGAACTGGCAGTTTGGTGGTGCCGCCGGCGGCGCGATCAAAAAGGACAAGCTGCATTACTTCGTGGCGTACGACCGTCAGCAGGTGGCTGAACCATTCAGCACGCTCCAGGTGGACAACAATGCGGACTGGGCCCGCTTGCAGGTGGCGCCTGACTCCGTCGCGCGCTTCCTCAACATCCTGCGCACGCAGTATGGCCTCCCCGGCGGCCAGCAGGTGGGTCTGTTCAATCGCAACAACGCCCTCAATACCGTTTTCGGCCGCCTCGATTGGCAGATCAACGATGCGCACCGCGCCACGCTGCGCACGACGTATTCCAACTGGTTCTACAGCAACTCCATCCCCGACCGCGAGCTCTCGGTACTCGAAAGCCGCGGCAACCAGAAGTCGAACGAACTGCAGGTAATGGCCTCGGTGAAGAGCGCGCTAAGCTCGTCGCTCAACAACGACTTCCGCCTGGCCTACACGAACCGCCTGCTGGAGAACGAGCCGAACACGCGTTTGCCGCGGGCCTGGGTGAACGTGTCGAGCGCGCTGCCCACCGGGGGCACGGGCACGAACCAGATCCTGCAGTTCGGTGGGCAGCGCACCAGCCCGGAGCTGCAGACCGAGGAGTCGTACCAGCTCGTGAACGTCCTGCGTTGGGACCGCGAGAAGACCGCGTTTACGGTGGGGACGGACCACTCGATCAACAACCTGTCCATGTTCGTTTCCATCGAGACGGACGGGCTGTTCCAGTTCCCCAATCTCGCGGCGCTCGAAGCGCGCCGTCCGTCGAGCTTCGCGCGTCTCGTGCCGCTGCAGACGCTCGAGCCGCGTATGCGTCAGTGGGTGTACGACGGTGGTGCGTACGTGCAGGGCGAGTATCGCGTGCGTCCCAATCTCAACCTCACCGGTGGCCTGCGCGCCGACATGTCGGCGTTCCTCACGGCGGCCAATCCCAACCCGGCCGTAGAGCAGGCGTTCGGTCGCCGCACCAATGTGAAGCCGACGGATATCGCCATTCAGCCGCGCGCGCAGCTCACGTGGACGCCGGGCGAAGCGGGGACCAATCTGCTGCGTGTGGGCAGCGGTTTCTTCACCGCGCAGCCGCACTACATGGTGCAGATCAACCACATGCTCAACGACGGCACGCAGCTGGCCGACGTGCTGCTCACCGGGGCTGCGGTGCCGACGCCCGACTTCGTGTCGTACCGCCAGTCGTTCGCCAACGTGCCGGGGATTCCGCAGGGAAGCGCGCAGCGTCCGTCGTACATCAACATGTTCAGCGACGAGTTCAAGGTGCCGCGCACCTGGAAAAGCGACATTGCCTACCAGCGCCGCCTCTTCAACGGCAACCTGACGCTCGGTGCGACGGCGCAGTACGCCCAGACGAGTGAGCTGTACCGGTACTACGATCTCAATCTGCGTGCCGCGCCGGAGTTCACCCTCGCCAACGAAGGGGGACGGAGCGTCTTCGTGCCCGCGTCGAGCATCACCGCCACGGGCGGCCGCAACCCGGTGCTGGCGCGTCCGTTCTCGCAGTTCCAGCGCGTGCTCGAACTGCGCAGCGATGCGGCGCAGCACCAGAAGGCGTTTGTGATCGACGGTGCGCTGCGCCTGCCGCGCGGCGGCTCGCTGAGCGGCTCCTTCACGTGGAACGAGACGCGTGACAACAGCTCGTTCAACTGCTGCATCGCCATCACGTCGGTGTTCACGCCGGTGCCGAGCGATCCGCGCGTGCCGACGTGGGGGGCCAGCGCCAACGACTTCCGCCACAAGCTGGTGCTCTATGGCGCCACGCCGGAAATCGGCGGCTTCCAGTTCAGCGCCCGCGTGATCGGTCAGTCCGGTTCGCCGTGGAGCGCGACGGTGGCGCAGGACATCAACGGTGACGATGTGGGCGCCGGCAGCTCGTTCGGCAACCAGAACGACCTGGCTTTCATCTTCAATCCGAACACGTCGGGACTCCGACAGGGCTTCGCCGACTCACTGCGTCTGGTGTACGACAATCCGGCCAACATCGGCGGCGCGTACCTGCGGGAAAACCTCGGCCGCATCGCCGATCGCAACGCCGTGCGCAATCCGTTCGTGACGCAGGTGGACGTGCGGCTCACGCAGAAGCTGCCGAGCATCCGCGGGCAGCGCGCGCTGCTCACCCTCGACGTGTTCAACGCGGCAGCGCTCGTGAACCACAACTGGGGCGCGGTGCGGGTCGTGCCGGGCGCGAACCAGACGCTGCTCAACGTGATCGCCTTCGACCAGACGTCGCGCGAGTACCGCTATCGCGTGAACCCCAACTTCGGCCGCACGGTGAAGTCGGGGAATCGCTACCAGATGCAGCTGGGCGTGCGTTACGAGTTCTGAGGCCGGGGACCCGGGTGGGAACCGGGGGAGGGAAGCGGCGGACGCTGAGGGGCGTCCGTCGTTTCTCTCCCGCTCGAGACCACCGAGGCACTCCCCCCGGCCGCAGGGGCAGGATACAATTCGGGCTGCGGGGACGATCTGGTGGATCGCCTGCTGGCCCATCGTATAACGGCTATTACCTCGGCCTTTGGAGCCGAAGATCTTGGTTCGATTCCAAGTGGGCCTATAGCTGCAATCACGCCGGAGACGGCGGGGTAGGACCGAAGACTGAAAGCTGAAAACTGAAAGCTCCCTCCGATGAACGGGATATCCGTTGTGTCGGGGGGAGCTTTGAGCTTTCGGTCCTCAGTCCTCGGTTTGTTCTGTCCCCGGATGCACTACCTGTTCCACCTACCCCCACAACCACGCCGCGCCGCGCACGCCGCTGGCGTCCCCGTGTTTGTTCACGACCACACGGGTGCTGACCGTGTCGGAGAACACCCAAGGGGCCACCTCGCGTTCGAGATCGTCGGCGAGCCCTTCGGTGTTGGACAGGCCGCCGCCCAGCACGATGACATCCGGGTCGAGCACGTTGATGATGGTCGCCAGCGAGCGGGCGGCGCGATGCACCAAGCGGGTGCGCGTGGCGACGGCCGCCGGTTCCCCGCGCGCTGCCGCCGCCATGATGTCGGGGGCACTCAGCGCTTCGCCGTGCACGCGGGCGTGATCGGCCGCCACCGCGGGGCCGGAGATCCACGTCTCGATGCAGCCGTGCTTCCCGCAGTAGCAGGGCGGGCCGTTCACTTCGCCGTGCTGCGGCCACGGCAACGGATTGTGCCCCCACTCGCCAGCGATGAGGTTGCACCCGGTGAGCACCTTGCCGTCGATGACGACACCGCCGCCACAACCGGTGCCCATGATCACGCCGAACACCACTTTCGCGCCGGCGGCCGCGCCATCGCTGGCTTCGGACAGGGCAAAGCAGTTGGCGTCGTTCTCGATCCGGATTTCCCGTGACAGCGCGCGCTCGAGGTCGGTTTTGAGCGGTTTGCCGATCAGCCAGGTGGAGTTGGCATTTTTCACCAGTCCTGTCTGCGGCACCACCACACCGGGGATGCCCATCCCCACGGTGGCCGGGTGCTGCAGCGTGCCCTCAAGTTGCGTGACCAGCTGGACGAGTTCGCGAAGGGTCCCGTCGTAGTCGCGCGGTGTGCTCACGCGCTGCCGGGCCACGATGCCGCCATCGTGCGCCATGGCCACGGCTTCGATCTTGGTACCCCCGAGGTCGATCCCGATGCGCACGGGGTGCTGGGGATGGGAAGGCGTCGGGGCGAACGCCGGAGTCGGAGTCACGGTCATGGAGGCGACGTTGTACACAGGTCAGGTGGCGGGCAAGGGGTGGGGCTCCCGCGCGGAGGAATGCGGCACCCACTGGCATCGGCCATGGCACCGCGCCATCGTGCATCCGTACCTGTTCCCTCCCCATCCCACTCCCCATGCAGAACGTTCCCATTACCATCGCCTACGGTGATGGCATCGGCCCCGAAATCATGCGCGCCACGTTGCGCGTGCTCGAGGCGGCCGGCGCCCGCATCGCTCCCGAAGTCATCGAGATCGGCGAAGCCGTCTATGCACGTGGCCAGTCCAGTGGCATCGAGGCCTCCAGCTGGGAGAGCCTGCGCCGCACCAAGGTGTTCCTGAAGTCGCCCATTACCACGCCGCAGGGCGGTGGCTTCAAGAGCCTCAACGTGACGGTGCGCAAGACGCTGGGGCTCTACGCCAACGTACGGCCGAGTGTGAGCTACGATCCCTACGTGGCCACGAAGCATCCGGGCGTCGATGTCGTCGTCGTGCGCGAGAACGAGGAAGATCTCTACGCGGGCATCGAGCACCGGCAGAGCGACGAGGTCTACCAGTGCCTCAAGCTCGTCTCGCGCCCCGGCTGCGAAAAGATCATCCGCTATGCCTTCGAATACGCGCGCGCCAACGGCCGCAAGCGTGTCACGTGCATGACGAAGGACAACATCATGAAGCTCACTGATGGGCTCTTCCATCAGGTGTTCAACGAGATCGCGCCCGAGTATCCGGACATCGCCAGCGATCACATGATCATCGACATCGGGGCGGCGCGTCTCGCCACGCGCCCCGAAGCCTTCGATGTCATCGTCACGCTCAACCTGTACGGGGACATCATCTCCGACATCGCCGCTGAGGTGACGGGATCGGTAGGACTGGGCGGCTCGGCGAACATCGGCGATCAGTGCGCCATGTTCGAGGCCGTGCACGGCAGTGCCCCGGACATCTCGGGGCAGGGGATCGCGAATCCGAGCGGCCTGCTGCTCGCCGCCGTCGCCATGCTGGTGCACATCGGTCAGGGCGACGTGGCCGAGAAGATTCACAATGCGTGGCTGGCCACGCTGGAGGACGGCGTCCACACGGGCGACATCTATCACGAGAAGGTGTCGGAAGTGAAAGTTGGAGCCGAGGCCTTCACGCAGGCGGTCATCGATCGGCTGGGACGCACGCCGCAGCGGTTCGCGCCGGTGGCGTACGCCGGAGGGTCGCCGATCGCCGTGGCCGGTCGTGTCTCGACGCTGCATCCGTCGAAGAAGGAACTCACGGGGGTGGACGTGTTCCTGCACTGGCGTGGGCGCCCCGAAGTCCTCGGGCCGCAGCTCCATGCGCTCGACGGTGACGGCCTGTCGTTGACGATGGTGACCAATCGCGGCGTAAAGGTGTACCCGGAAGGATTGCCGGAAACCTTCTGCACCGATCACTGGCGCTGCCGATATCAGGCCGCGAAGGGCCACACCGTGACGTTGTCCCAGGTGCTGTCGCTGCTCATGCGCGTGGGCAACGCCGGGTTCGACTTCGTGAAGACGGAGCACCTGTACACCTTCGACGGTCAGAGCGGATTCTCGCTGGGTCAGGGGCAGTGATGCGGGCGCTGCTGCGCCGCGCCGGCCTGGCCGTGAGTCTGGCCGGCGTGGCGTCGTGCGGTGGCGCGACGACAGAACCGGGGGCGGTGGTGCCACCGCCACCACCCCCGCCGCCTCCAGCACCGTCGTGGTCGGTGCCAAGTATTTCGCGGGAGTTCCGCGGCATGTGGATCGCCACGGTCGCCAACATCGATTGGCCCTCGCGCAGCGGGCTCACGGCCGCGCAGCAGCAGGCCGAGCTCGGGCTGCTGCTCGATGTGGCGCAGCAGACCGGGCTCAACGCCGTGATCCTGCAGGTGCGCTCGGCTGGTGATGCCATCTATCCGTCGAATCTCGAGCCGTGGGCGCGCGTGCTGACGGGGACGCAGGGGGGCGATCCGGGGTACGATCCACTGGCCTTTGCGGTGCAGCAGGCGCGGTTGCGCGGCCTTGAGCTGCACGCGTGGTTCAATCCCTTCCGCGCCGGGAACCTGAGTGACACCCTGCGGCTGTCGCCGCAGCACTTCGCGGTGCGCCGTCCCGATCTCGTGCGCAGGTGCGGTCAGTTATGGTTCGATCCCGGCGAGCCGGCGGTACACGATCAGGCCATCGCCGTGGTGCGCGACGTGGTGCAGCGCTACGACGTGGATGCGGTGCACATCGACGACTTTTTCTATCCGTATCCGGATACGTGCACGAATTTCCCCGACAGCGCCACCTTCGGGCGCTATGTGCGGGGCGGCGGCACGATGGCGCTCGCCGATTGGCGTCGCGACAACGTGAACCGTTTCGTCGAGCGGCTCTATCGCGAGACGCACGCGGTCAGTCCGCTGGCGAAGGTGGGCGTGAGCCCCTTCGGCATCTGGCGGCCCGGCAACCCCGCCGGCATCGTGGGGCTCGACGCCTTTACCACCATCTTCGCCGACTCGCGCCGGTGGCTGCAGAGCGGGTGGGTAGACTACTTCGCGCCGCAACTCTACTGGAGCATCGCCAGCAGCGGTCAGAGTTTCCCCGCGCTGCTCAACTGGTGGGCGCAACAGAACACACAGCGTCGTCACCTCTGGCCGGGGCTCGCTTCATATCGCATCGGCACCGGCACCTCGCCGTATTCCAATAGCGAGATCCCGTCGCAGATCGCGCTCGTACGTGACGCCGCCGCCAACGCCGGCGGAGCCAGCGGCTCGATTCTTTACAACGGCAGCAGCGTTCGGAACAACCTCGGCGGGTTCGCCACCGCGCTCTCGTCAGGGTTGTACGCGAACGGCGCCATTCCCCCCGCCAGCGCGTGGCTCGATGCCGCGCCCCCCGCGGCCCCGGCGGTCTCGGTGGTCACCGGTGCGACGGCCCACACCGTGACCCTCACGAGTGGCAGCAGCGACAGCTGGTGGTACCTCGTGCGTTGGCGCGCCAACAATGCGTGGCGTCAGCGGCTCGTTCCGGTCACGCAGCGCACCGTCGACGTGCCGTCGAGCGGCGTGGACGGCATCGTGGTGAACGCCGTGGACAGGGCAGGGAACGCGTCGGGAGACGCGGTGTGGAGGCCGTGACTCGGGGGCTTCGCGTAACGGCGTAAAGGGTAAAGAGCAACTGGTCATGATTACCACGAAGACATAACCGCGTTTGACAGCGTTGTTGAACGCGGTTTGGGTTTCGCTGTCATCATGACCCATGACTAGCAGTTGTCATGACGCAGTAACACGCCGTTGCCAGCGCCGTTCCCCCTGCCGTTTCTACTCGCCCATGTGTCCGATCCGCGACGTCTCCTTCATCGTCGCGTATACCGCCAGCGACGCCACGATGCACGCGGTCACGTACCAGTAGAACCACTCTTCGTGGCCGATGTTCTTGAAGTAGAGCGCGATGTATTCGGCCGTGCCGCCGAACAGCGCGACCGTCACCGCGTACGGGAAGCCCACACCCAGAGCGCGAATGCTGGTGGGGAAGAGCTCGGCCTTCACCACGGCGTTGATCGCCGTGTATCCGCTCACGGCGGTGAGCGCGGCCAGCAGCAGCCAGATGGCGCCGCCCACCGTGTGGGTGTTCTCGAGGGCACGGAACAACGGCACGGTGCCGAGTGAACCGACCACGCCGAAGGCCGTGAGCACCGGGCGGCGGCCGATGACGTCGGAAATGGCGCCCACCACCGGCTGCAGGCAGAGATACACGAGCAGCGTGACCGCGTTGATGAACGTGGCCTCCTGCGGCGTGAAGCCCACGGTGTTCACCAGGAACTTCTGCGCGTACGTCGTGAAAGTGTAAAACGCCACGGTTCCGCCAGCGGTGAGCCCGACCACCGTGAGGACTGCCCGCGGATGTTCCATGAGGCCGCGAATGGTCGCGGCCGCGCTTTTTGCCGGGCGTGACGCGCGATCCTTCTCGAAGTCGGTGGTCTCCTCCATGCTGCGGCGGAGCCAGATGGCCACCACGGCACACATCGCCCCGATCACGAACGGAATGCGCCACCCCCACGACTCGATCGCCGGCTTGTCGAGGAAGTTCTGAATGATCAACAGCACCGCGAGGGCGATGAGCTGCCCGCCAATCAGCGTCACGTACTGGAAGCTCGACCAGAAGCCGCGGTGCTTTTGTCCGGCCATCTCACTGAGGTACGTGGCACTCGCGCCGTACTCGCCGCCCACGCTGAGCCCTTGGAGTAGGCGCGCGAACATGAGCAGCGCGGGCGCCGCGAGGCCGATGGTCGCGTAGCTGGGCGTGACCGCGATGAGCAGCGAACCGGCGCACATGAGTATCACGCTGAACGTGAGCGCGGCGCGTCGCCCATGCTTGTCGGCATAGCGCCCCATCACCCAGCCGCCGATGGGGCGCATGAAGAAGCCCACGGCAAAGACGGCGGCCGTGTTGAGCAGCTGGGCGGTCTGGCTGGCCGGCGGGAAGAAACTTTTGGCGAAGTACAGCGAGAACGCCGAATACGCGTACCAGTCGTACCATTCCACAAGGTTGCCGATGCTGCCGCCGATGATCGAACGCAGTCGCGACTGGGCGAGGCCGGTGGAGCTACTCATGCGGGGCTCCCGGTCGCGGCTGAACCGCCTCGCGCCACCGCCGCGTCGATCGTGCGCTCGAGCAGATCGAGCAGATCGCTTTCGGTCTTCACCCCGGGCACGTCTTCCATGTCGATCACGTAGCCGTACCGCTCAGCGATGGCTTCGTACAACGGAATCCGATGGGCGAGCAGCTGTTCGAAGCCCCAGACGGCAAAATCATCAGGATCTACCACGTCGTCGTCGGTGATACTGCGCAAGGCCTTGTACTCGGTCCACTTCACATCGAGAAAGGCGGGATTGTAGTACATCGGCTTGGGATGTTTACGGAACCGTTCTACCAGCATGCGCGTGTGGCTGGCGCTGCCGCGGATATACACGAGCAACGTGTGCTCGGCGAGGCAGCGCAGCACGGCATCGTTCTCGTCGCTCGGGTCCACCACCTCGCAGAGGCTGCCCCCCGAGTCGCACACGAAGTGGGCGTACCCGTAGATGTCCTTGGCGCGGTCGATGAACTCCGGTACGTCGAGTAGGGCCCGAATCTCCGCCTGCCGATGCTGCGCCTGCCGCCGCCGGTACTCATCAAAGGGAATTCCACCCAGTGCTTCGTTGCCCGGCTTGCCGAGGTACGTCGAGAGCGGGCTCAGATTCTCGAAAGAGATGTTGCTGCGAATGTAGATGGAGTCGGACCGCAGCAGCTGCCGCAGGAACGGCACCTTCATCGCTTCGCGCTTGAAGTTGTCCACGATGTGCTCGCCCATGTACCGCGTCCCGATGCGGTAGTCGACCGAGTACTGGAACCATTCGTGGTGCTGCAGCAGGCCGGCCAACGTGGTCTTGCCCACGCCGGACATGCCGAAGAAGGTGACGGCATGGGCCGGCTGATCGCGCAGGGCGCGCCCCGAGGAGAATCGCATGGCGCTAAATTCCGCCGCGGTGCACCACTCCTCAACCCCTCGGGCTGCAATGATTCGCTTCCGACCGACCCTCTCGGCCCTCGCGCTTGGCGCGTCGGCCTCGCTTTTCACCGCGGCGCCTCTGGCCGGGCAGACCGCCGGGGCGAACGTGCCCGACAGCTCGACCCTCGCCGGCCTGCGCTGGCGCTCGGTCGGCCCGGTGAACATGGCCGGCCGCATCACCGACGTGGAGGCCCATCCGAGTGCCCCCACCACGTTCTACGTCGCCGGCGCCACGGGTGGGCTCTGGAAGACGGTGAATGCGGGTACCACCTTCATCCCGCTCTGGGAGCAGGCGCCCATCTCCTCCCTCGGTGACGTGGCCATCGCGCCGAGCAACCCGAACATCGTGTGGCTCGGCACGGGTGAGGAGGATTCGCGCAACTCCGTGCAGCCCGGCTACGGTGTGTACAAGAGCACCGACGGGGGCGTGTCCTGGCAGTCGATGGGGCTCGAGAAGACGCAGCACATCGGACGCATCCTCGTGCACCCCACCAATCCCGATGTGGTGTGGGTGGCGGCGCTCGGTGCGCTCTGGACCACCAACCCCGAACGCGGTCTCTACAAGACCACCGACGGCGGCAAGACGTGGGCGCTCTCCAAGTTCATCAGCGATAAGGCCGGGTTCGTGGATCTCGCGATGGACCCGCGCAATCCCGACGTACTCTATGCCGCGAGCTGGGAGCGCATCCGCAAGGGGCACTACCTCAAGAGCGGTGGCCCGGGCTCCGCGCTGTGGAAGAGCACCAACGGCGGTGCCTCGTGGACCGAGATCAAGGGCAACGGTTTCCCCGAGACCACCAAGGGGCGCATCAGCCTCGCCGTGGCGCCGAGCGCGCCCGATGTGGTGTACGCCATGGTGGAGGCCGACAGCGTGCGCGGCGCGAAGCCGCAGCGGCTGCTCAGCGGATTGTACCGCAGCAAGGATGCCGGGAAGAGCTGGACGTGGGTGAGCACGATCAACAATCGTCCGTTCTACTTCTCGCAGATTCGCGTGGACCCGAAGAACGCCGACCGCATCTACCGCATGGCGGTGGACTTCCAGTTCAGCGACGACGGCGGCTACTCGTGGCGTACCGGTATGAACGGCATCCACGAGGATTATCACGCCATGTGGATTGATCCCGCCAACCCCGACCACTTCATCGTGGGCGGCGATGCCGGCGTGTTTCAGACGTGGGATAAGGGCGGTACGTACGACGCGTTGAACAACATGGCCATGGGCCAGTTCTACGGCATCAGCTTCGATTATCAGGTGCCGTATCGGATCTGCGGTGGCCTGCAGGACAACGGTACCTCGTGCGGTCTTTCGCGTCGCAACAATGCGCCGCTGCAGATGACTGACTGGTTCGCGGTGTTCGCCGCGGACGGGCTGCAGACCGCGCAGGATCCGCTCAATCCCGACTTCGTGTACTACGAGTCGCAGGGCGGCAACATCGCGCGTCGCAACGTGGCCAGCGGTGAGACGGTGAACATCAAGGCGCGCACCGTGACCCGCGCGCAGTTCGGCCAGGCGATCGCGCGTATCAAGGGCGACGGCACCACGCCGCTTACGCCGGCGCAGAAGGCGCAGGTGGACAGCATCCGCGCCGAGATGAAGAAGCAGCTCGCCGATCCGCAGGTGGCGACGCGGTGGAACTGGAACACGCCGTTTATCCTGTCGCGTCACGACGCGAACGTGTTCTACAGCGGCGCGGACAAGCTGTTCAAGAGCGTGAAGAAGGGCGTGGAGCCGGTGGCCATTTCGCCGGACCTCTCGAGCCGCGACGAGAATCGTATTCGCATCACCACCGGCTACGACGCCGAGGGCAATGTGGCTGCTGATGCCACCGGTGGCATCACGCGTGACGCTACGGGCGCTGAAGAGAACGCGACCATCGTAACCATCGGCGAGTCGCCGGTGCGCGCGGGGCTGCTGTATGTGGGCACCGACGACGGCAAGCTGTGGCTCACGAAGAACGACGGGGGGACGTGGGAAGACCTGAGCCTGCGTCTCCCCGGCGCGCCGCCGTTCTATCACGTGAGCAAGGTGGAGCCCAGCTTCGCCGACTCCGCCACCGTGTACGTGTCGGTCGACATGCACCGCGAGAACGACTTCTCGCCGTATCTCTACAAGAGCACCGACTTCGGCAAGACGTTCACACGCATCGAT
>NZ_JBIJAW010000307.1:0-3808 GCF_044345575.1 Gemmatimonas sp. | reverse complement strand
AACCCGATGCCTACGGCCACGCGCCCCGCGTGCTGTTCGGCTCGGCGCAGGAACGCCTCCTGCAGGTATGTCTGCCCCGATCCCAGAATCACCACCTGCGCGTCGGTTTCGCGCAGCAGCCACGGCATGACGCCGTGCAACAGCTCGAGCCCCTTCTGCTCCACGAGGCGCGACACGATACCCAGCAGCGGACGCGCCGGGTTCACCTCGAGACCGAGTGCCTGCTGCAGCGCCGCCTTGCACGCGGTTTTGCCCGTGACATCGCCCGCGCGATACGGCGCCGCGAGGTGCCGATCGGTGTGCGGGTCGAAGACGGTCGTATCGATGCCGTTGAGAATGCCCGTGACGCGATCCTGCCGGCTCCGCAGCAGGCCATCGAGCCGCTCACCGTATTCGTTGCCGAGAATCTCCCGGGCATAGGTGGGGCTCACGGTGGTCACCACATCGGCGAACAGGATGCCGCGCGCCATGAAGTTGAACGAATTCGCGAGGCCAACGCCCATGCCGTTCTCCACCAATCCGCCCTCGTGGAGCCCCGCCAGCTGCGCCACGTCGGGATGCACCTGCCCCTGATAGGCGAGGTTGTGGATCGTGAACACCGTCGCGATGTGCCCGAAGGTGTAGGCGTAGTAGCTTTTGAGGTAGTTGATGACCAGCGCGGCGTGCCAGTCGTGGCCATGCACCACATCAGGCTGCCAACCATCCACCTCGCGCAGGTGCTGCATGGCGTCCATGACGCCGCGCGCAAAGAGGATGAAGCGGCGCGCATCGTCGGGCTCGCCATAAATGGCCGCGCGCTCGAACGCGGCGGGGATGTCGAGGAAATACAGGAACTCGTCGTCGATCCCGCGCCAGATGCGCTGCTCTTCGGCCCGGACACCCACCGGGAGGAACGAGGCGCCGATGGGGCCGGTCATGGGCATCTGCTGGTCACGCAAAGCACGATACCGCGGCATGATCACCCGCACGTCGTGTCCCGCGGCGCGCAGGGCAGCCGGGAGCGAACCGGCCACGTCAGCCAGGCCACCCGTCTTCACATAGGGGGCCACTTCGGCGGCCACGAAGAGAACGTTCATACCCTACCTTACGCGAGGCGTGCACCTGACGCAAAACTTCGCACAGGCCGCTTTTTCGAATTCAATGCTTCCCTTCGCTGGAGAAGGATCCCGCATGACGGCGTCGACCCGAGGAACGCTCGCCCGCAGTGCCATGGCCTACGTACTCGCAGGCGGGCGCGGGTCGAGGCTCTACGAGCTCACCGACCGGCGCGCCAAACCGGCAGTGTACTTCGGGGGCAAGACGCGCATCATCGACTTCGCCCTCTCCAATGCCATCAACTCGGGGATCCGCCGCATCGGGGTCGCCACGCAGTACAAGGCGCACAGTCTCATCCGTCATCTGCAGCGTGGCTGGAACTTCCTGCGGCCGGAGCGCAACGAGAGCTTCGATATTCTGCCGGCCTCGCAGCGCGTGAGCGAAACGCAGTGGTATGAGGGGACGGCCGATGCCGTGTACCAGAACCTCGACATCATCGAGGCGTATCACCCCGAGTATATGGTCATCCTCGCTGGTGACCATATCTACAAGATGGACTACGAGCACATGCTGCAGCAGCATGTGAACCAGAATGCCGACGTCACGGTCGGCGTGCTGGAAGTGCCGCGCATGGAGGCCACGGGATTCGGGGTGATGCACGTGGATGAACACGACCGCATCGTCCACTTCCTCGAGAAGCCCAACGACCCGCCAGCCATTCCGGGGCATCCCGACATGGCGCTGGCGAGCATGGGCATCTACGTGTTCAAGACGAGCTTTCTGGCGGAGCTGCTGCGCCGCGACGCGCACGATGCCACCTCGTCGCACGACTTCGGCAAGGATCTCATCCCGTATGTGGTGCAGCACGGTAAGGCGGTGGCGCACCGCTTCAGCAATTCGTGCGTGAAGGCGACCCGCGAGTCGGAGGCCTACTGGCGCGATGCGGGCACCATCGATGCGTACTGGGAAGCCAACATCGACCTCACGTCGGTGCTCCCGGGGCTCGACATGTACGACCACGAGTGGCCGATCTGGACGTATGCCGAAATCACGCCGCCGGCAAAGTTCGTGCACGCCGAGGAGGGGCGGCGCGGGTTTGCGCTCGACTCGCTGGTTTCGGGCGGCTGCATCGTGTCCGGTGCCGGCATCTTCCGCTCACTCCTGTTCACCAACGTGCGGGTGCATTCCTACGCCCACCTCGACGGAGCCGTGCTGCAACCGGATGTCGACGTGGGCCGGGGCGCCCGGCTGACGAACGTCGTGGTGGATCGTGGGGTACGTATTCCTGCCGGCCTCGTCGTCGGCGAGGATCCGTCGCTCGACGCCCAGCGTTTCCGTCGTACCGAGAAGGGCACGGTGCTCATCACCCAACCGATGATCGACCGCCTCACTCCCTGACCGCTCCGCTCATGCCGAACCTCCGCGAGTCGTCGCGTCGCACCGCACTGCTGCTGCTGGCCGGGACCGTCGTGGGGGCAAGCGGCTGCTTCAGCAAGAGTGCGGCCGGGACCTCACAACAGACCGTGCTGCTCCTCGCGAACAACCGCGGGTTCTACGACGTGAACGTGTACGCGGTACGATCGGGACAGACCGCGGGCCGACGGCTGGGGACCGTCACCGGCAATGCGAGTGCGACGCTCAAGGTGCCCATGAGTGAGCTGCAGCCGGGTAACATGCTCGTGGTGCAGGTGCGCTCGGTGGGCGGTCGCTACACCTGGTACAGTCCCGCCGTGCAAATGGGCTCAGGGATCGTCGCGCGTCTCGACGTCGTGCAGACCGCCAACGGATCACTGGGACAAAGCCAGATGTATTCGCAGGTGGTACCGCAGGAGAGCCCCATGCAACCCGCGCCGGAGTAACCGGACAGACTGGCGCGGGTTCAGCGCTTCCAGTGCGCCGTGATGGCGCGACCGATCTGCGCGATCACGGCGTTGCCTTCCGAGTCGGTCCAGTAGCGCGTGTCCACGTTGTCCCTCGTGAGCACACACGCCACGACCCGCGCCGGCAGATACAGCACCCCGCAATCGGTGCGTGACCGGTCCACATCCCCGGTCTTGTGCGCCGCGCGCACGCCGTAGTTGAACCGCATGAGCTTGCTGTCGTCCTCGTTGTGCTCGAGGATCCACAGCATCGTGCTGTCGGCCTTGGCGCTCACGGCCTTTCCCTGCGCCATGAGCGTGAACAGCTGCGCCATTTCGTTGGGCGTCGTCACCCCGAGGCCGTACTTGGCCGAACTGTCCGGCGCCACACTCGCGATGCGCGTCATGCTCCCCGAATGCACCTTCGTGCGCGGGAGCCCGAGCGCTTCCATCTTCTGCCACACCCGGCGGATCTTGATGCGGTCGAGCAGCAGGTTGGTGGCCGTGTTGTCGCTCAACGTGCTCATGAGCCACGCCGCATCCCAGAGCCGCATGGTCATCGGCGTGCGCAGGAACTGCAGCTGTCCGGCACCGCCCACCTTGTCGATGTCAGTGAGCACGAGCGGATCGTCGAGCGTCAACTGTTTCTGCTCGGCGAGGTCGAAGAGCGCCACCAGCACCGGCACCTTGATGAGCGAGGCCGTGGAGAACGGCTCGTCGCCGCGGCGCTCGAGATGCTCGTTGGTCTCGAGATTGGTGATGCTGTAGCCCACCACGCCGCGATGCGCGTCGGCGATGCTGTCGAGCGTGCGCCTGAGCTGCGACAGCGGGGCGGTCACGGGCGCCACCGCCGTCGCGGGCGTGGCGGTCTGGGCGGTGAGGCCGCAAGCAGTCGAGAGCGTGGCGCCGAGCAC
>NZ_JBIJAW010000245.1:0-5096 GCF_044345575.1 Gemmatimonas sp. | reverse complement strand
CGCGCCTGGACAAAATCGGCCCCGTGCAGGTGGAGTCCCGCCGCATCCGTGCGGGCACCGGCGCGCTGCGTGGTGCGATCGACCGGGCGGCCCGGTCCCATGGGCTGCGGTTTCCGGTCGATCCGTCGAGCGGGGCCTTCTGCACCATCGGCGGCATGGTGGCGGCCAACGCGGCCGGAGCGCGCACACTCAAGTTTGGCGCGACGCGTCCATGGGTTGTGGGGGTGCGGTGTGTGTTTGACGATGGCGCCGAGGCGTGGATTCACCGTGAGCAGCCATTGCCGACCCACCTGCCCGCGGTGGCGCGACTGCTTCGCGCCGTGGATGAGATCGGGCGTGGGGTGCCGCTGCCGCTGCTGACGCACGCCGGCGTGCGCAAAGAGTCGAGCGGGTACGGTCTCGCCGCGACGCTGGCGCCGGGTGGGCACCTGGTGGACCTGCTGGCGGGCAGCGAGGGCACACTGGCGCTGTTCACGGAGGTGGAGCTGGCGCTGATTCCGGTGCCGGCCGGGACGGCCACCGTGCTGGCGACGTTCTCCCGGCTCGAGGACGCAACGGCCTGCGCGGTGGCGTCGGCCGGCGCGGGCGCGAGCGCGTGCGAACTGCTCGACCGGACGTTTCTGGACGTGGCCGAGCGTGGTGGACCGACGGGGATTCCGCGCGACTGTGAGGCCGTGCTGCTGGTGGAGGTGGAGGGGGCGCGGGCTGAAGAAATCGCCTCCAACCTCTCTCAGATCGAGACACTTTGCACACTTCATCAAGCCACTAACGTGACAATAGCCAGCACTGCCGAGGATGAGCATCGGTTATGGGCATTGCGTCACGCCGCCAGTCCCATTCTGTCGCAGCTCGCACCGCGGCTGCGAAGCATGCAGTTCATCGAGGACGGCTGTGTGCCGCCGGAGCATTTCCCGGCCTATGTGCGCGGGGTGCGCGCCGCCCTGGCGCGGGCGGAAACGCTGGGCGTGATCTTCGGGCATGCCGGCGATGCCCACGCGCACGTGAATCCGCTGGTGGACACCCACGTCGCGGGGTGGCGGGACCGGGTCCATGCCGTCCTCAGCGAAGTGTGCGAACTCACCGCGCGTTTGGGCGGGACGTTGGCCGGGGAGCACGGCGACGGGCGGCTGCGGGCCCCGTTACTGGACCGTGTGTGGGGGCTCGAGGCGCGGGGGGCCTTTGCCCATGTGAAGGCCGCCGCTGACCCGAGCGGGGTACTCAACCCCGGGTGCAAGGTGCCGCTGGACGGAGCCGCACCGTTCGACGCGCTGCGGCATGACCCCGAGGCGGCGCCGCTTCCCCCCGAAGTGGCGGCTGTCCTCAGCGAGATCGAACGGACGCGCGACTGGGCGCGATACCGGCTGGGGGCTGTCGCGTAGCGACAGCGGAACCGCGTAAGGCGTTATGGGTTGCCACCCAACCGCAAGGCGCCAGCAGGAGCTGCTACCGCGGTGCCGTCAGGAGGTAACTCTTTACCCTTTACGCTTTACGCTTTACGCTGTCCGCCGTTGCCGTTAGCTCCCCGTGCGCACCGACGCCAGCAGGTCGATCAGATGAGCCATCTGCGGCTCGTCGAGGACGGACATGGCGTCCGTGTCGGCGTGGTCCATCGTGGGATCGAGCTGCGTCAGCAGGGCGTCCCCCGCCGCCGTGATGCGGCAGAGCACCTGGCGCCGGTCCGGGCGGCTACGGTCTCGGGTGACGAACCCGGCCTGTTCGAGCTTATCGAGGAGGCGGGTGACCGTGGAACCCTCGTCGATCATGCGATCCCGGATGGCCAGCGTGGGCAACCCTTCCTCGCCAGCGCCGCGGAGAATGCGCAGCACGTTGTACTGCGCCAGTGAAAGGCCATGCGGCTCGACGAGCCGGGCGTAGCGACGGGACACCACGGAGGCCGTGCGCAGGAGCGCGATGACGGATTCCTGCGCGCGCGACCGGAACGGACGGGTCTGCTGGATCTCCTGCTGGATGGAGCGGGAGCTTGGTCGATCCGTGGACATGGTGTGCACCGAAAGGAAGGAGGGGCACGCAGCCGAACGCCAGCCGACATCAACCGCGTGGCGCCCGATGCGCCGATGTTGGCGGTCTGCGTTAAACTACTGCGGGTCCGTACCGCTGCGTATCGGGTGCGTGCGGACCCGCCGACCATTCTCCTTTGATTCCTCCGATGCCGCTCTCCGACGCCGCCATTCTTCGTGAACCCACCATCACGGTGCTCGCTCGCCCGCAGTTTCAGGAACCGGCGCACATGCCGGTGCAGTGGCTCGGCGACGCCACCGACGGCGAGCGGCTGTCGGAGTTCGCCGGGCGCCTGTGCTACATGAGCCAGCGGAACCCCGCCGGTCGCTCCACGCACGAATACATCGAGAACATCAAGAAGCAGGGGCATGGCAGCGTGCTCGAGCACGCGAACTATTCGCTGCTGCTCGAGGGCGTGAGCCGATCGCTCACGCATGAACTGGTGCGTCATCGGGCGGGCTTCGCCTACTCGCAGCTGTCGCAGCGTTACGTCGACGAAAGCGATGCGCAGTTCGTGATGCCGCCGGCGATCATCGGCGATGCCCCGCTCGAGGCGGCCTGGACGGCGCAGGTCAGCTCGGCGCTCGACAGCTACATCGCGCTGGTCGACCAGCTCATGACCCGGTACGCCTGGGTCGACGACAAGGTGCATCGCCGCAAGATGGCGCGCGAAGCGGCGCGTGGCGTGCTCCCCAACAGCACGGAAACGAAGATCGTGATCACCGGCAATGCGCGCGCGTGGCGCACGATGCTCGAACTGCGCTCGAGCGAGGCGGCCGAGCTGGAGATCCGTCGCCTCGCGGTGCAGACGTTGCGTGTGCTGCAGGCCGAGGCGCCGGCGTTCTTCAGCGACTTCGAGATCTACACGGCCAGCGATCGCCGCGAGGCCGCGCGCATCGGCTACCACAAGGTGTAAGCGCCTCCGTTTTCCGGCGCGCTCGGCGCGATCGGTGCACTCCCAGACGGCCCACGACGCCCCCGCGTTCGTGGGCCGTCTGCGTCACGGAGCGATCCCACCATGAAGCACGTTTCACAATAAAGTCCGGGCAATTACCTCAAGGGACCTCCGCCGCCCGCCGATAATCTCAAACAGCCCCTCCACACACCCGACCACCGAAGGCGCGTCGGGTGTGTTTGGCATCAGGTTCATTTCACGCCGGATCCCGCAGGACCACGTGCGACGCCGCCGCGGTTTCTCTCTCGTTGAACTCTTGATCGTGATCGCCCTCCTGGGGGTGCTCGCGTCCATGGTCATGCCGGCCATCAGCGATCTGCGCACGCGCAGCGGGCTGCGGTCGGCACGGTCGCTGGTGCTGTCGTCGTTGTCGGCGGCGCGCACGGCGGCGATCCAGAAGGGAAAGACCGCGAGCCTGACGTTCGTGAACAGCACGATCACGGTGACGGCCATGAGTGGGCTGCGCGCCACCTCGGTGCAGATCCAGGGGCCCGTGAGCCTGAGCCGCACCACCGGGGCGGTGCTGTTACCCCTCAACGGCTCCCCGACCGAACTGGTGTACGACGCCCGGGGGCTCGTGACCCCGGTGCGAGCGAGCATCTCGCGCTACGAACTGCGCCTTGGCAGCCGGGCCGACACGGTGTGCGTTTCCGGCGCCGGGACCATCATGCCGCGTGGGTGCGTGCTATGACGACACGTCGTTCCCCGCAACGCGGTATGCGCCGCCGCCCCCGCCGCGGCACCTCGCTCGTGGAGATTCTCATCGCGGCGGTCATGCTGACCGTGGCGGTGATGGGGTTGCTGGGGGCCTCGAGCAGCGTGACGCAGCAGATGGGCGCGGGGCGCCGGCAGATGGTGGCGGCGAGCGTCGCTCAGCGCCGTCTCGACTCGCTGCAGAGTCTGCCGTGCGCCGTGTTGTCGGCGGCCGGCAGCGGCAGCGGCACATCGAATGGCATTCAGGAGCAGTGGACCGTGAGCGGGAGCGGCGCCACGCGCACCCTTCAGCTATCGCTCACGGTGCCGCGGGTGAACCGCGCCTACCGGTACAGCACCATCGTCCCCTGCGTATGACGCCGCGTCTGTCGCCGGAACGTCAGCCTGTGCGCATCCGGCGCGGTTACACGCTCGTCGAACTCATCATTGCCATGACGATCCTCGGCATCATGGGTACGCTGGTAGCGCAGATCATGATGTCACAGCAGCGCTTCTTTCAGCGTATGTCGGAACAGTCGAACGTGCGGCGCGAACTCCGCAACACGCTGGGCACGTTGCCCACGGAAATGCGCGGCTTGTCAGCGACCCATGGCGACATCTCGAGCTTCGGGGCCACGGCGCTGACATTCCGGTCGACCATCGGCACGTCGATACTGTGCGACCGACCGACCAGCACCACGATCGATGCGCCGCCCAACAATGCAGCGCGCATCAGCCTCTCGAACTGGGTGACGATGCCCGGCGTGGGGGACACCGTCTTCGCGTTGCGGCACGATTCATCCGGTGTGGTCGGCGACTTCTGGTCGGCACACCGCATTACCGGCGTGAGCACGAGTTCCGCTTTCTGCCCAACGTCTCCGTATACCGATGCGACCCTCGACGCCGGGAAGACGCGGTATCGGTTCACGGTGACGCCGGGGCTCGCCGATGCCGTCACGGCGGGCGCCGCGTTGCGTTTCACGCGGTCGGCGCGCTATGAACTCGCGGCGCAGAGCTCGGGGCGATGGTTTCTGCAGCGCCAGGAGATACAAGGCGGCCTCTGGACCACGCCGGTGGTGATGAGCGGCCCGTATGTGGCGCCGGCGATAGGGGGACTGAGCGGCTTCGCCCTGACCTACTTCGACAGCACGGGGGTGGCCATCGCCCCCGGCGGAGATAACCGCCGCATTGCGCGCATCGACGTCGTATTGCGCGCGCTCGCACAGGCAGGGTCGGGACGTAACAGCACGCTCCCCAATGATTCCGTACGCCTCAGCATCGCAGTGAGGAATCGTCGATGAGAATGGTACGCGTGTCGATCCGACGCCTCACGCGCGAACGCCGTGGTTCGGCGTTGCTGCTGGTGTTGGTGGCCATGGTAGTGCTGGCCGTGCTGGGCTCCGCTTCGATGATGAGCGCCTTGCAGGAA